>DATHCX010000198.1:0-20604 GCA_035319325.1 Desulfomonilaceae bacterium | reverse complement strand
TTGTGTTCATTAAACAGCTTCCGCACCCACGCCGCGTGCTCGGCGTTGGCCTCGGAAGCCATGTATTTGCCGCCATGTCCGGTGTACCGTTTCAGACCGATTCCGTAACCCAATTTTGCCGCATTACGCTTTTCGTGCACTTCCGGAAAATTGGGATCGATGGCGGCCGTTACATCCGCGGAAAGTGCTCTGCTCTTTGTCAGCAATGCATGCAAATTGCGGGTTGAAGGCTCCATTCCGCTCGCATGCATGAGATCCATGAGAAACAGTTCCAGGAAAATAGATTTAGCACTGCTGTTTCCTTCGCTACCGATTTCTTCCTTGTCGTAGAAAACCGCAACTGCAGTGTGTTCCGGGTTTTCCGTCTCGAGCAGTGCGGTAAACGACGTATAGGCGCAGATGCGGTCATCTTGCCCGTATCCCGCTACAAGACTCCTATCAAGGCCGCAGTCTCTCGCCTGTTCCGCAGGAACGAGTTGGAGTTCTGCAGTCAAGAAATCTTCTTCGATCATGCCGTATTTCGCGTGCAGGTATTCGAGAACCGCCAGCTTGACTCGGTCCTCTGCTTCCTTGTCCTCGTACGGTATCCCTCCTGCTATCACGTTGAGCGTTTCCGCCGGTATGAATTCCGACGCCTTCTGCTCCAACTGCTTGCGCGACAAATGGGGAAGGAGATCAGGGACCGTCAAAACGGGATCACCGGGAGAAACACCGATATCCACTTCCACAGTGGAGTTATCCTGCAGCACGACCGTTCCGCACAGCGCAAGACCGCGGGCAACCCACTGGTATTTCTTTATTCCTCCATAATAATGGGTCTTCAGAAGAGCCAGCCCGGTGTCCTCGTACAGCGGATTCGGCTTGAGATCGAGGCGGGGGCAGTCGACGTGAGAGGTGACCAGCCTGATGCCCTCTGACAATGGCTTCAGACCGGTGATCGCGAGAGCGAGAATCTTGCCTCTGAGCACGAAGAGAACTTTTTTTGGCCAGGTCTCCGGCGACAGATCCTGAAATCCTTCAGCCGCAGCACGTTCCCGGAAGAACTTTACCGCTCGCCTTTCTGTTCGGCACGCGTTGAGAAATTCCATGTATCGAGTGCAGAAGGAGAACGCCTCCGTACGTTCCTGTTCGGAAAACCGATCCCACAATCGTGTGGGTTGTCTTACCAGCTTGTCTTTCAACTGCTTCGTCTTATCGGAAATCTTATCATTCGTGTCTGTCATTACATCCTCGGCAGATTGAGCGAAATTATTCAGCGGCCGAATTTCCAGGGGGGATCAAGCGGATTGAAATTCTCGGACAACGTCCTCGGCTGGTCTGCGGCGGGACCGATCGGTCCGTGGTTGGATGCAGATGCTGCCTTCACGGTTGCATGATTTTTGCGCTCCAGAAATTCTTTCGCCGTGTTGATTGGGGTAGCGAATCCTATCCCCTGGCTTTTCCAGAGCAGGATCGTGTTGATCCCTATGACGAGCCCCTCCAGATTGAACAGCGGGCCGCCGGAATTTCCCAAGTTCATGGCCGCGTCGATCTGTATCAGCGGTGGATATCCGGCACCGGGAATAACGCGTTTCTGAGCGCTCACAATGCCGAACATGAGGGACTGGCCTATTCCATACGGATTACCTATTCCCACGACCCACTCGCCCAGTTCCACATTTTCGGAATCGCCCATTTTTACTGGCTGCAGATTGGACGCGTCTATTTTTATCAGCGCCAGATCGTTCTTGCTGTCTTTGTGCAGAACCTTTGCGAGATATTTCCTGCCTCCCAAAAGTTCTACTTCGATTTGAGACCCATTGCGCAAAACGTGTTCATTGGTGATAATGTGGCCACTGCTGGAAATAACGAAGCCCGATCCGTAGCCCATGGCTTTGCCGCTGGAGTCTCCGCCGAAACCGAGATTCCCGAGGGAAAAAGACGAGCCTGCTTCGAGCATTCGGATGGACACAACAGACTTGTTGACTTTTTTCACAAGTTCTCTGATATCGGGAAAGCTTCCGTATTTGAGCGAAGGCTCCTGTCTCTGGCTTTCCGAAGGTTCCGGTTTGAACGGAACGGGCGACAAACCTATGTGGTTTCGAGGGCCAGCAGATTTGTCAGCCGGGTACGGACGGGTGTACGACGGAAGATCGCCCGTGGAAGAACGAGTCGTTGCCTTGCGGAGCATCAGATCCTCCGCACGCGTTTCGGAAACAACAGCAAACGACAAGAAACCAAAATGTGCTATGATGACAATCAGGCCCAATCGGAAAGCCTTCATTCAAGACTCCTCTGCAGGGTATCCAGCCAAGAACCGCAGTCAGAGTGCGGTTTTCCGGGGAGGTGATGTGGGTATATCCTCATCCTGGTGGCATTGTCAACGGTTTTTTGGATTTTCTCGGAGAGAATCCATAGGTTTGATTTATTATTTAAGGTCTTTGGTTAACAACCGCCATATCGACAGCAGGAGCCTTGCATATGTATGAGGTTGAAATCACCGCCTGGTTTTGTGCAGCCCACAAGTTGAGAGACTATCACGGAAAATGCGAGCACCTGCACGGTCACAATTACAAAGTCACAGTGGCTGCTCGCTCCCATCGTCCCGGGAGAGGCGGCATGGTCATCGATTTTGGCGACCTCAAGAAAGCCGCTGCTCAAGTACTCGGAAAAGTGGACCATGGATATCTCAACGAAATTCCCCCCTTTGACGAAATTGAACCGTCGGCTGAAAATATAGCATGTTTTCTGTTCGATGCAATCGCAGAGAACTTGGGCAACGAGGCAGACCTGCTCTTCAGCGTTTCCGTGTGGGAATCGGCCTCGTCGAGGGCGACCTATTTCAGAGACCCTCAGGCCCGAGTGCAACCCGAAAGTTCAAGATGAGCCTTCCCGATCGTCCCATCCGAGACGATCGCCAACATGGAGAGAAAAATTCAGTGGATTCATTACCAGGTGCAGAAATTCCGGACGTCCAGAGCCTACCCGACGAACGTCAAATTCCCATTGATAAAGTCGGAGTGAAAGGCCTGCGTTATCCCATTTGCGTCAAGGACAGGAGCAAAGGTTTCCAGCATACTGTCGGCATATTTGATCTTTACGTCAACCTGCCTCACGATTTCAAGGGTACGCACATGAGCAGGTTCATCGAGGTCCTCAATGAATTCCGAGGCGAAGTTTCCATGGAGAAGTTCCAGGATATCCTCGAAAAGATCAAGACTACTCTCAATGCAAGAAGCGCTCACATGAACGTGGAATTCCCCTACTTCATCGAAAAATCCGCGCCCGTCACTGCCACACCGGGATTGATGTCGTACACCTGCTTCATGAGCGGTTCGCTTGCGGATGAATTCGATCTTATCGTGGGAGTGGAGGTGCCGGTAACAACCGTGTGTCCGTGCTCCAAGGAAATCTCGGAATATGGAGCGCACAATCAACGAGGCATCGTGCGCGTGCAGCTCAGATTCAAGAAATTGTTCTGGATCGAGGAAATCATTGAAGTCGTGGAGTCGTCGGTCAGTTCGGAAATTTATTCTTTGTTGAAGCGACCTGACGAGAAATTTGTCACCGAGCGGGCGTTCGAAAACCCCATGTTCGTGGAAGACGTTGTCCGATGCGCACTATCTCGACTCAGGGAAAAGAATAATTTCCCCTGGTATCGTATTGAAGTGGAAAATTTCGAATCCATTCACAACCACAGCGCGTACGCAATGATAGAAAAAGATTTTTCGCCGAAGCCAGAACGTTTCAAGGGAATAACGCGGCACAACGGGCCGATCTGATTTCGGAAAACTTGCCTGCCATTAATTTCTTACCGCAGTATCCTCTCTCAGTGCACCGTTTCGAACCTATTCGTCCGGACAAGCATCTAATTTCATGGGGGACGGTTTTTTCATTTCCATCGGATGTACACGGGGATGATCATGGAACCTATTGCGATAAGTATTACGGTGGTACTGTGCGCGTTGGCGCTCGTCGGCTTACTCTTGACAGCTCGGAAACGAGCCGAGGAATTGTCTGAAGCGGACAACAGCCGCACCGGTCCACCACCGGCAGGGGAGCCTGACGGCGCGGATATGCGGGGGTACGACTCAATCGACTGCTTTGACGACTGCATGCGCGTATTCAGATGGCAAGCCAAGGAGCAGCAGGAATGCGCGAGTGCATGCGGGCTCGGGAGCAAGGCCGAATAATTGGGAAGCCGAGCATTGGACTGAATGAAACCGCGCCGGGTGCGAGCTATCGTTCTTGTTGCGCCGAGTATGGTCTGGCAATGTGAATGTAGTAGGCACGCGCGCACGCGTTTCGTACCCGTTCTCGCCTCCAACCATCCTCAACATATGGTTGGGGGTATTTTTTTCTTGAAACGTGAAAAGATTAATTGCTTTTTTTTGAAATCCAGGGTAGTAGTTGAACTCACAACCTTTTTGCTTTTTATTTGTTTTACGTAGCTCACGGACCACCGTTGAGTTTTTTCTCTAATGAATGGGAGGAGTTATGGTTTTCCGAAATCGAACTAACTTGGCGTGCTGCATATTGGCTATCAGTGTTCTCCTGATTTCAGCTCCTTCAGCCGGTGCACAGGGGCTGTTCGGGGTGGGGCTTCCCGGGATGCCCTCCCTGGGAGGATACCTTGGGGGGCCTGCCGGCTGTGGAGAAAAGGTTTTTCCCAAAGGGGCTCTGGAAGCATACGTGGGATACATGGAGTCCGGTCGAGGCATGTCGATCAGTTATGAGACCAGAGGTCTTCAGACCCCGGGGGGGTTTGATTCCGGACTGCACAGGTTTTCCTCTCGAGGTGTGTGGTTTGGTCTGGCTGATTCAGTCTGGCTGACCGAGAATCTCGGATTTTTGGCCTCCGGGTGGATCCTTCTTCCATCGACAACACAGTCCAGGGAACAGTACAATCGTGCGAATTCGGAGCGAACCTGGGATGCGGATCCCAAGTGGTGGTTCGTGGACGGACTGTTCGCCGCTCAAGTCCCTGGGGGCTTCTCTCTGCTTGCAGGCCTTCGATATGATTATTTCTCCATAAAATTCAAGAATCCTTTTAATTCGAGTGCGTTCTTTGTCAACCCCAATGCTACCGCTGACGCGATAGCGGAAAATTGGATTCCCCTCGTGGGCACGCAGTTCAGCATGGGCGGATCATATGGAAATGTGCTCGTGCGTGTAGTGGGATTTCCCGTCCTTTTGGGGAACGTGAAATACAAGCTGTATGTTGGCAACGCTGCTCCGACGTTTGCCGAGGATGTGCGTGGAAACTGGAACAACGGCTACTTCCTGGAAGTTTTTGCCGAGTATTCCAAGAAATTCGGCGCCGGTTCCGTCGGCATTTTTGCAAGGTGGAATGGGACCGAGGGCAAATCGACGGCGGATCTGACTGAGGGAACTACCGCTCAAGCCTTTTTGGGTGATCGGTCTTTCGATTTGAACGTCACCCGAACCATGTGGACTGTAGGTGGCAGTTTCGGTCTCGACTTCAATCTGCCGATGTTGGGATATTAACTGATTCAGGATTTTACCTGACTCTGTCGTTTGGCGGATATAAAAACCGATAAGCAGAAACGTGTGTACGTTTCGTACCCATTCTCGCCTCCAACTATCCTGTATATGGTTGGAGGTATTTTTTTTCTGAAACGTGAAAGGGTTGACGATCATTCAGTCTCGCGAGGAACCCATTGTTTCCGTGTCATTGCCAGGGCAAAGCCCGAAGCAATCTCCAACCGACCAAAATCGAGATTGCTTCGTCGCTCCGCTCCTCGCAATGACTTGATTGGACCACCGGCTTGGGGGCCAGAATTATGAGCAAATCCGGCACAATTTTCGAGAACCGGTATATGTAAAATCGACAGCAGAAGTGGCTGATATCAATATAGATGCCACCCCTTTTACATACAAACGGATACAAACGCTGATCGCTTTTTGTTACTGGTTGTTCTCTATGAGTTCACGCCCTCGGCTTCAGCGGATTTGTCGTCTTCGATGACGTCTTTTCTCCAGCTTTTCACCGATTCCTCCTGGCACGCGGTTCGGAAACAGCACCTTTCTTCAGTGCAATCGTCGTATCCCTTATTGAAACAATCAGAGTACCCTGCCCGCCGTTGCGCACTGTGAATCCGTTCCGTATAACGTTTGCGTATACACGCGGGACAATACCCGTGAGATATTTCCGATTCGTCGGCTTCGGAATCTCCCCATTCTATCCCGCAAAGAAGACATTTATATTTCAGCATCGCTCAAGGACTCCAGAACGCTGCACACTTTTTTCGACGTCACTGTCGAACAAGACGAAAGTCCCGGAAGACCGGGCGAAACGGCTCCAATTCCGGCGGCCGGGATCCACATTGAATAACACAAAAGACTGCCTTGCCCCCGTAATCTTCACCAAAAGTGACTCTCAACAGTTAGACTGTAAACCGCCACACGTCTTATGACCCCAGTTTCGGTTCCCGGTTCCTCGTGCAGCACTATTCGTTCCGGGGCCCGGAGAAATGATTTCAATACGTGCCAGCCGGGTCCGGGATAGTAAAGAAGAATGTGGAGCCCTTTCCGGGCTCGGATTCCACCCAAATCCTTCCACCGTGATGTTCCACTATTTTCTTGCAGTTTGCCAGGCCGATGCCCGTGCCGGGTCTTTCACGACCTCCTTCAAGCCGTTGAAAAATCCGGAAGATACGTTGAAAATCATGCGTCTCCATCCCTATCCCGTTATCCTTTACGCTGAACAGCCAGCCGGATTGCTGCCGTGTGACGCCGATGTGAATCTCGAGCGGCCGATCATCGGCAAATTTGAGTGCATTACTCAGAAGGTTTTGAAACAGCTGAATCATTTGTGAAAGATTGCCCATGACGGTGGGAAGGGGATCACTCGTGATCGCTGCTCGACTCTCATGGATTGAAGATCCCAAATTGGACAAGGCCCTTTCCAGAACGACGTTGCAGTCGATGTGCTCCAGCAGTTGGGGCTCGGTACCCAACCTGGAATAGGACAAGAGACTTTGAACGAGAGTGTCCATACGAAGCGCTATCTCCAGGGCCCGAGAAACGAATGTGTTCGCTTCGGAATCTACGCTGGTATGGGAACGCTTCTTGAGAATCTTCAAGTACGCCGCGATTCCCACCAACGGTTCTCTTAAATCATGGGCCGCAACGGAAGCAAACTCTTCCAGATCCCTGTTGCTGCGCTCCAGGGCCGCGGTCTTGGCACGAAGCATTTCTTCGGTCTTCTTGAGATAGCTAAGATCTTTGGTTATGCTCGCAATTCCGACAGGCTCTCCTCGATTGTTCCTCAAAACGGAAAGGCTGAGAAGGACGGGTATGACTTCGCCCGATTTTTTCCGGAGGAGCGCCTCCACATTCTCGACTTTTTCCCCTCGTTTGCACTGTTTCAGCAAATGGTCCAGTATGCCGGCACGCGTCGTGGACAGGGTCGTCTCGATGGGGTTGCCGATCAGTTCATCCCGGTGCGAGCCGCACGTTTCCTCAGCCGCCCTGTTCAGATCGATAAGCCTGCCTTCCAAATCCCTGATAAAAATCGGATCTATGGATTCCATAAAGACTTTGGACATCTGGAGCAGTTTTTCTTCCGCACGTTTTCGATCCGTAACATTGAAGGCGGTTCCGGAGACTCTCAGGGGCTTACCGTCTTCACCTCTTTCCACTACTTTGCCACGGGATAACACCCAGTTCCATTCTCCGGATTTTGCTTTCACTCTGTGTTCTGCTTCGTACATGGCCGTGCGGCCTTCAAGATGCGCATTCCATGCATCCACTACCGCGGGCCTATCTTCCGGGTGAAGCATATTCCTCCAGGAAGTGAGACTTGGTTGCATCTCTTCCAGGGAATACCCGAAAAGGTCCGCCCAGGTTTTGTCCACGAACGCAACGTTCGCCCGTACATCGTAGTCCCAAAGTCCAAGATCCGCACCTTTCAATGCAAGTTCCAACCTCTGCTGGCTTTCAATCAACAATTTTTGTGCACGTTCGCGTTCACGAATTTCCTGCTCCAGGGTTTCATTGAGCGTCAGCAATTCCTGGGTGCGCCGTTCTATGCGATCTTCGAGCTCGCGATTTGCCTTTTCAAGCGCCTCTTCTGCTCTCTTCCGAAGGATGAGCTGTTTCTTCTCAACAGTGAAATCCTCCACCACCAGCAATATCATCCGTTTTTCTTCAAGCCTGACAGACCGGAAAAACAATCGGCCCCAGATGCGTATGCGTCCGACCCCGAGCGCTGCTTCACACTGGTAAGGGACTCTGGTGGCGAATACGGATTCCACACACGACCTCACAATTTCAGCCACGTTATGGTCAGGGCACATGACGGAAATCGGTGACCCGACAAGGGCATTGTCGTCCGGGTCAATTTTGGTCGACATCCGGTTGGCAAACACAATTCCATGAGATTCGTCGATCAGCAACGCGGGAACGGGGAGGGCCTGCAGAAGTTTTCCGAAGGATGTGGTCCTGAACTGCTTCACATCGAAGCTCCCGGAAAAGGTCACATTCTCGGTCAGGAGGGTGGAAACATCGATGGAATCGGTATCTTCAATCGAATCTGTGACTGGCGGCTTCTTCTCGTTCATCCAAGCCTCGCCGAAAACTGTCCTCAGAATACCAACATCAGTATAGCACACTGGACACGAATAAAAAGACGAAGGTTCGGAATCGCTCGCAACACACTGCAACCAATAGGTTATAGGCAGCAACTCGCCGGGAAGGAACTTTCGGACAATCAGCGAGGTGCAGCTCTTTTTACAACTTACGTATCACCGCACTCCTGATCTGCACCGCTGTGAGGGTCCCGAATCCGGCGAATTCGGGGGAACATCGCCGAGATCAACTCCCCGGCGTTGACCGGGGAAAGCATGTGCAGTATGTTCAGACACCGCTGCGACGACCGGAAAAGGGAAGGGCGGCTGCATTGGGAAACGCAGTCTCACGAGTGCTCTGCCCCTTAAAGAACTCACATAACCGGTTACCTGAGTTCTCCTGGAGCTTTTAGGCAAAGGAGGCCGACCTTGTGATTTCGAACATGGCCAGACAATCTGAAGGCGGCGTAAAACGAGGAATGGCGAGTGCCTCGCCGCTTCGCTGCTCGCACTGACTAATTAGCGTGCCGGCCAGATCAGGGATTTTACAGCCAATACGGGACACCACACCAGCTGAGGGACAGTGATTCCCGGTCTCGAAAAAAACGTGGAGGAGACCGGAACCGGAGCGCTGATATTCGTCGTGTGCTCACGGGAACAGGGAGGTGGCTTAGGTGATTGATTTCCTGAATCTGTTTGGAACGGCGGTTTTCGCCATTGGCGGAGCGTTGGCCGCTGCCAGAAAGGGCATGGACCTGTTCGGCGTCGTAGTTGCTGCCGTTTTGACCGGAATCGGCGGTGGGACGCTAAGGGATCTGTGCCTCGGCGTGCACCCGGTGAACTGGGTCACCGATTCCGCCGGGCTGGAAGTCGCCACAGCTTTTGGTTTTCTCACTTTCATGTATATCCGGTTCAAACAACTCGAGCATATTCCCATAAAGCTCCTCAATGTGGCTGACGCAGTGGGGCTGAGCGTCTTCACGGTTCTGGGGTGCAAGGCTGCGCTTGCAAGAGAGGCAGGGCCCTTGATTACTATTATTATGGGAATGCTCACCGGATCGGGTGGCGGAATCATACGCGATGCATTTTCCGCGGAAATCCCGTTATTCTTCCGAAAAGAGATTTACGCCACCGCATGCCTCGTCGGCGGCGGAGCTTATCTTCTGCTTATCGCAGCAGTTCCTGAAAGCTGGGCGATGGTGGGCGGGGCTGCGGTCACTCTTGCGATTCGGTTGGCCGCCATTCACTGGGAATTGTCTCTCCCTGCGCTAACGCCGATATCGGATGAAGGCAAAAACTGCCGGTAAATGAATCAGGAGATCACCATTTCAAAGACAGGCCGCTGAGCCGCTCCGAGAAAGTTTCGCACCGCGCGTGTTTCATGCGGATTCGCTTTCTTACAGGTAACTCGATTCCGGGCACAGGCTGGGGGCACTTCTTCGCTGCGGACGACGCAGAGCCGTCTCATCACTTCGCTCAGGAGAGCCCCCAGCCCTGACATCTCATAAATCTTGTGGCGAATGCGTATCACTTTTCGCAATAAAAGGTCAGGAAATTCTATCTCTAGCGGTTCTCGAAAGTTCTGTCGGATTCGTTCATGATTCTCGCTCGCATTCGAACCATCCAATCATGTCATTGCGAGGAGTGGAACGACGAAGCAATCTCTGTCTTGGTTAATTGGAGATTGCTTCGGGCTTCCGTCCTCGCAATGACAGTCCCCGAATCTTTTAGCGTAATCAAAACCGACACTACTTTCGAAAATCCATATAATAATTTAGATGTTTAAAGGAAACCTTTCTCGTGCCAAGGGTTCTTGAAATGAGGATTCGTTTCTTTCACGGCCCCTCGGCATTATACCCTGCCGAGAAAATCCATCTGATGCGCAATGTACACAAGCTGCCTCGAATCTATCTGTGCGTGTCGCTCCCGAATCCATGCAGCGAAGTGGTCAGGATCGAGTTCGTGGAGTTCTGAAAGGGCAAGCCCCATGGTGTGCACAATAAAATGAAGAAAATATGCCTCATCCTCCGGATAACCGCCTGCTCCAGGAAAAACCACCCAGTCGGAAGATCCTGCTTCCAGAACCGCAACCCCTGCGGAACGGGCATGCTGAAAAAAATGTCGTCCGGTTCTGCTGTCTCCCGAGAGTTTTCCGTCTGTTATCCGGGAATCCATTGTTGCGTGATACAGTGCCTCTATCCGGGCATCCAGCTCAGGATCGATGTCCGGCTGGAAGATTGTCGATCCGTCAAAATTGATGGTGAAATAAAACAGTCCTCCTGGTTTCAGCATTGCCAGTACGTCAGGGAGGGTTGCAGGAACATCCACCAGATCGAGAAATGCGTTCGCAATGAGAAGATCCCATCTTCGGCGGGAAGCGTCTCTTTTCATGAATTCCAGTACATCGGCGGTTTCGAGGTTCACCAGAACATCGTGGTCAGAGTTTGTAAGGCGTAGGCTCCTCATCCCTTCATCCGAAAGGCTGTAGCCGTTCTTCTTCCCCCATCGTCGTAGACGCGCTTCCGCCTCGATGATGTTCTCGGGCACGGAATCAATGGCAGTGTAATCCGCCTGGTGGATCAGTCCCCAGTCTAGCGCCCTTTCCACCATGGTTCCGATGCCCGCGCCCATTTCCAGGACATTCAATCTGCCCGGCCCGTGTTCGGATACGGCACGGACGAGACTTTGCCATACGCTCTTATTCAGGCCGCGGTCGTCTACAGTCCTTTTTGCAGACAGGTACCGAGTGAAGCTGTAGTCGATTTCATTTTTCATGTTGTCTTTGAACCATATTCCGGAGGAAATCAAAAACTCCCCGGCCGGTATCCGACCAGGTGGAATGCCTGTTATAACGCTCGAGAGCCGCGAGGCTTAACTGCACAAGCTTGTCCCGATCGCTCAGCAATTCGCCGATACGGGCCGATATCCCCGCTTCGTCCCCGGGGTGGACCAGGAAACCGTCCACTCCGTCTGTGATGATCTCGTGGGCAGCTCCCGCTGTCGATGCGAGTGCCGGCAATCCATATCCCATGCCTTCGATGTACACGATGCCGAATCCTTCGTATGACGAGGGCACTGCAATTAAGTGGCTTCGAGCGTAAAGAGCAGCGAGCTGCTCTGCAGAGAGCGGTCCGTGCAGAGTGATCGCGTCACCAAGCGTCGCAGCGGCTATGAGTTCCCTGATTCCGGCTGAATAAGAAGCATCCGTCGTGAGGTTTCCCACCACTTCCATCTGCCACTTTTCTTTCGGCAGCCGTGCCAGCGCAAGGATCAGGGTGTGGAGCTCTTTGCGGGGTATCAGGCTCCCGACGAAGAGAATTCTCAGCGGTCCGGGTTCATTCGCACGGGCTCGGATGCGATCCTCATCAATGGATCCCGCAGATCCGTCTCTGCCGGGATAGCACGTCACGGACGGCTTGCCCGCACCAATGAGCGCCTCAACCGTGGCGCGGGTGGTATTGCTGTTGAAAATAAAGCCGTCTACCGTCGAGAGATAAGAACGCTCGACATACCGGTAAAACGTGTTCTGCCATCGTTGCCGCGATTCATTGCAACGAAGATGATGAACGACGGATGTGATGGGGTATTTGTTGCGGCACTTCAATCGTCGATTGATATGAAAAAGAGACGGATGGTTCAGCTCGTCCTGCAGCAGAACGTCGATTTTTGCTCTGCACAGAGACTTGAACAGGCGTGACGAAAAATTGTCCATAATATGGCTTGCATAATTGCGCCACGGTAGCGAAAAGACTTCCACCTCGTCTCCACGGGACCGAAGATATTCCACAACTTTTCTGTCATACAGGTAACCTCCGGTCAGGGTATCGAGGCTTCCGTAGATCACCAGCCCAATTTTCAAGGCAGTTCCCTTCGGAAAGAGGCCCAGGCGATTTCGTTTTCCCAGATTTTCACTTTTACAGCAGCGATGTTGGACGCCTTAATGCGCAGGCATATCCGGTCGCAGAAAATTCTTGAAAGATGCTCTATGCTGGGGTTAAGGCCTTGGAATTCCGGCTGATCGTTGAGCTTCCTGTCGCGAAACTGCCCGACCAACTCTTCCAGCCCCGCTTCTATATCCACAATATCAACCAGATAACCGTGGCTATCCAGGCCCGTACCTTCCAGTTGAACTTCAACAAAGTAATGGTGCGAATGGAGCTCGTTTTCAGTCCCCCAGTCACCTCCGAACAAAAAGTGCCTGGCTACAAAATCGCGCTTCACCGCAACCGTATAAGACGATCTCTGCTCGATTGGATTCATTCGACGTCCTCGTAACGAAAAATTACCTGAATGGCCTTTTCCGGATGCTCATGCAGTAGAGCGTAGGCATCGGCGGCCCGGGAAATATGAAACCGGTGCGTAATCAGGTCCGCAGGCCTGACCTCTTCCAGCATGTTCAGAGCGAATCTCAACCTGCGGGATTTGGTCCACAGACCTGAAAAACAAGGAGCCATCCTGCTGACTTGACTGCTTGTAATCGAGAGTCTGCCCCGGTGAAAATTCCCTCCCATATCGAGATGCGCACGTTTGTCCCCGTACCAGGAGCCCACCACTATCCTGCCATTCGGTGCAGCCACATTCATGGCTTGTTGCAAAGCTTCGGGGTTGCCCGAGATTTCATATACCAGATCCGGGCCGCCCGGCTCTTGTTCCGGCAGCATCGTGCGCAGCCTGGTCACGGTATCCGATTCCCGGGGATCGAGCACGGCGTGTGCGCCGCATTCGGCTGATTTCTCCCTTCGCAATGAGTAGGCATCGAGCGTGACAAGATACGCGAGAGGCAATCGCGAGAGGAGAGAGGTGGTTAGTAATCCTACAACTCCCTGGCCAAAGACAGCTGCCTGTTCTCCCAGAGCAGGCCTTCCATCCATCACGAAACTCACCGCTGTTTCCATGTTTGGCAGAAACGCCGCCTCTTCGGATGCAAGGGACTCGGGAAGCCGTATGAGATTTTCCGGGGAAGCAAGGAAAAGACTTTCGTGGGGATTGAACGAGAACACCCGGCGATCCAGCCAATCCCGGGTGACGTCACGCCCTACATCGACGACGCGGCCCACGGCAGAGTATCCGTACTTTAAGGGGTATCGGAATGCACCTGAAAGAGCGTCGATGGTGTCGTCCAGGGGTACGTCTTCAGGCCATTCCCCGCGATATACCAACAGCTCGGTTCCGGGACTGACCGCGGTGCACTCCGTTTGTACGAGCACCTGGTGAGGCTCGGGCATTACCGCGGGCTCGTCGTGCACGGTGACCTTGAACGGTCCGGTGAATCGGAGCGAGACCCTTCTCATCGCTAGGCCAGATCGCCCCACAAGATAAGATCGTCACCGAGCCATTTGTGACCGGGGTTTCCAATGCGGAGAAAATTGGCGGGATCGGATTGGCCGAGATCGCTCACTGCACGCAGCCCACCCACAAGAACCGGCGCGACGGTGAGCACTATGTAATTTGCCAATCGCTCCATCAGGAAGTTTGTAATTATGCGAGAACCGCCTTCAACCATGATGCTCTTGATACCGATATCGCCCAAACAATCGAGCATAGCAGCGAGATTCAGCTGCCCCGCTTTATTCCGGGGAACACTCACCAGGCGTGCCCCCGCATCTTCCAGAGCCTTCTTGCGCTCCCGGTCGGGATGTTCGCTGGTGACCACCAGAGGGCAGCGGGATTCCTGGTTGAGTAGCCTGGAATCCAGCGGGAGCCGGAGACGGCTGTCCACCACGACGGGTGTCGGATCCGTGCCGGGAACGAGCCTCACGTTCAGACGGGGATCGTCCGACAGCACCGTGCCGATGCCGACCAGTATCGCGTCATGAGAAGCCCTGAGCTGATGTGTAAGAGTGAGTGACTGTCGCCCGCTCAAGGCAAGCGCCTCTCCCGGCCGCGCGGAAATGCATCCGTCCAGGCTTTGGGCATAACTCAACGTAACGAACGGCCGCCGAGTGCCGGCCCGACGCTCCGTTACAACAGACAGAAAAGATTTAATAAACTGCATTGGTCAATACTAAATTGCCTTAATTTGCAAAGGCTTACATAGCAACAGCCATCCAGGCGCCATTCCTGAGCGGGAACACTACCACGAACCCGCGAAATAAACAAGAATTTACGTCACATGACCGTAATCCTTCAGTTACTCGGGGGAAGTGCCTATACTCTGTCATTGCGAGGAGTGAAACGACGTAGCAATCTCGATACTTAAGGGCAGAGATTGCTTCGCTGCGCTCGCAATGACATCCTTTTCCCGTCCGTAACTGAGGCGTTACCGCCCTCCGTATGAACTACTTGCGAGAAATTTCGATGCATATTATGTTTAGCGGTTGGTATTGCACGCTGAGAATCCGAGGCATGCATTTTCGGCGGAATTCGGCAGTGATAGGCAATGAGCGGTATTCTTGAAATTCGGTCATCATCCGAACACGAGACCGTGCACGTGGGAGAGGCAATAGGCACTTTGCTTGGACCCGGAGATGTAATCCTGCTCATTGGCGAACTGGGCTCGGGGAAAACCCGCCTGGCCAAAGGGATCATTTCCGCGGCGGCCGGAGTATCGCAGGATGACGTGGTAAGCCCCACATTTACTCTGGTAAACCGCTTCGGGACGCATTTGCCGATAAATCACGCTGACCTGTACCGAATAAGCCCTGACAGGGTCGAAGACATAGATCTGGAAGACGTTTTGGAAGAGGACGGCGCCATCATAGTAGAATGGGCGGAGAATGTCCGAGATTTGTTTGAAAATCCGCTGGAAATTTGCATTATGTACGCCGAACCTGAAGACGCCCGCACAATCAGCATCAGGTGGACCGACAATGGCGCCTGGCAGCAAAGGCTCCAGCGGATATGCAGCCGGTTTCGTTGCATTGCCACAGGTGATCACGTTCCCGAACATACCTTGCCTGCCGAGGTCTCATAGCCTTAAGCGGGGTTCGGGTATTTGACGGAAGAAGCCGACCGGGAATCGGATGTACCCGGTCGTCGAACGGAGAATTGGAATGGCCTTGATCGTACAGAAATACGGAGGAACGTCTGTAGGAGACCTCGAGAGAATTGCAAACGTGGCGAAAAAGATCGTCGCACGCAAGGAACTGGGGAACGATATGGTTATCGTGGTCTCCGCAATGGCTGGCGAAACCGACAGGTTGATCAATCTCGCCCGAAAAATTGCCTGCGCACCGCCCGACCGGGAATTGGACGTTCTCATTTCCACGGGCGAGCAGGTGACCATAGCCCTTCTCGCGATGACGCTCCAGGCCATGGGGCACACTGCACGGTCATATTGCGGCTGGCAGATTCCGCTGGTCACCGACAGCACGTACGGAGCCGCACGAATTTCACGGGTGGACAAAGACGCTATCACAAAAGATCTGCAGGCGGGACGGATTGTCATCGTGGCCGGGTTCCAGGGGGTGGACGAGGAAGGGCATATAACGACCCTCGGCAGAGGCGGATCGGACACCTCCGCAGTGGCAGTTGCGGCTGGTCTGCATGCCGACATGTGCGAAATATATACCGACGTGGATGGAGTGTACACTACCGATCCGCATATTACGTCCAAGGCTCGAAAACTCCGGAAAGTCGCATATGAAGAAATGCTGGAGATGGCTTCGCTCGGTGCCAAGGTTTTGATGATACGGGCTGTCGAGTTTGCTATGCGCTACCATGTTCCGCTGGTCGTCCGATCAAGTTTCAATGACTGTGAAGGCACACTCGTAACGGAGGAAAGTTCGGATATGGAAAAAGAATCGGTAAAAGCAGTGACGTGCAATACAAAAGAGGCGAAAATCACCATATCGGGAGTGCCGGACAGACCCGGGATCGCTTCCAAAATTTTTTCGGCGCTCGCCGATGCCCACGTGGTGGTGGACATGATCATTCAAAATTCCAGCGCGGAAGGCATCACGGACATCAGCTTCACCATACCGGAAGTTGACATGGAAAAGGTGCTACAAATTTGCGTATCCTTTAAGGAATCACTCGGAGCGAAGAACGTTTCGGGGACCACCGACATCGCAAAAGTCTCCATTGTCGGGCTTGGTATGCGGTCCCATTCGGGAGTCGCGGCAAAGATGTTCAACGCCCTGGCCAATGAAGGGATCAATATTGAAATGATCGCCACGTCGGAAATCAAGATTTCCTGCGTAACCAAGAAAAAATATGCGGAACTTGCCGTCATAACGCTTCACGACACCTTCGAACTTGAGAAGGTCACATGAACCTGTGCGGAGATGCGGCCGCGATGATATCGGGAGAGAGTTGTGAGCACCATAGAATTATACGACACCACCCTGAGAGACGGCGCCCAGACTTGGGGCATAACGTTTTCTCTGGATGATAAACTCAGAATTGCCCAAAAACTCGATGAATTGGGAATAGATGTCATAGAAGGAGGATATCCGGGTTCAAATCCCAAGGATCGCCGGTTTTTTCGTATGGCGAAAGACATTCCGTTCAAGCATGCACGTGTGGCGGCTTTCGGAAGTACCTGCAGGCCCGATCTTTCGCCGGAGAAAGATCCCCAAATTGCCAGCCTCATCGAAACCGGCACCGAGGTGGTCACCATAGTGGGCAAGAGTTGGGAGTTGCATGTCCGAGAGATTCTGGCCGTTCCTCTCAAGCGCAATCTGGAAATGATCAGCGATTCACTGGCATATCTGCGTCCACATTGTAGAAGGCTGGTTTTTGACGCAGAGCATTTTTTCGACGGGTTCAAAAAGAATCCGGAATTTGCAGTCAATACCCTCCTGGTCGCGCAATCCGCGGGAGCGGACGTGCTGGTTCTCTGCGATACCAACGGGGGGACCCTTCCTTCTGAAATAGTACGGATCATCAATGAGGTGAAACCGGCGCTCACCGCCGCGCTGGGAATTCACGCGCACAACGATTCCGAAACCGCGGTTGCAAATTCTTTGATGGCTCTGGAAGCCGGTGCAACCCATGTGCAGGGGACCATCAACGGCATTGGAGAACGGTGTGGCAACGCGAATCTCATTTCCATAATTCCCGCTCTCGCTCTCAAGGCGAAGACGCTCGACATCCCCGCCGATCGCCTGCGATTGCTCAAGCATGTCTCGGAGTTTGTTGACGAGATGGCGAATCGCACGCCCGTGAAATCGCAGCCGTACGTCGGTGCATCGGCGTTCGCTCACAAGGGAGGCTTGCACACCAGTGCGGTGGTGAAGAACACCGCGGCATACGAGCACATGGACCCCCAGTTTGTCGGAAACAGCCGTATCTTTCCCATGTCCGAACAGGCAGGACGCGCAGCACTGGTTCTCAAGGCACAGGAATACGGAATCAGCCTCAAACCCGATGATCCCCGGGTGACTGAAATACTGAAAACCATAAAGGATTTTGAGGCCAGGGGGGCTCATTACGACGTTGCCGACGGTTCCTTCCAACTTCTCATGAAAAGAATGCTCGGCCGGCACAAGAAATTCTTTACGTTGCACGGTTTTCATGTGAACAACATAAAACGCCAGGGTGACACAAAAACGTATTCCGATGCCATAATCAGAATTGTCGTCGGGGACAAAATGGAATTCTCCGCTGCCGACGGCAACGGTCCTGTGAACGCCCTGGACAGCGCATTCAGGAAAGCGCTTCAGGCCTTCTATCCCAACGTGAGCCAGGTGAGACTCACGGATTTCAAAGTGCGGGTGCTCGAAGGCAGTTCAGGCACGGGAGCAATAGTCCGCGTGCTGATAGAATCCACGGATGGAGAAGAAGTGTGGTGGACAGTCGGATTTAACGAGAACGTCATTCAAGCGTCGTGGGATGCTCTGGTAGACAGCATCGATTATAAGTTGCAAAAGGATTTGGTGTCGCAAACGTGACACGAGAGAGGAGAGATTCGCAGCGGCTCACGCCATTCCACGGCCTGGTTCTCTTGGGATTGGCCGGGCTGCTCCTGGATTGTTGCATCTCGGCTCATCAATTTTGGCCGAAGTCCGGTCCGAATCCGGGAAATTGTGTCTATCAGGTATTCGCTGATGAGGAATGCGCGGGTACGCTTTTTCTGGAGCGGCCCGAAAATCTCTCAAGAATTTTGTCTGTGCTGGGGCTGAAAAATCACTCCGACCGCGATTGCGGTAGGATTCCTTGTAATAGAGCCATCAAACTGAACTCAGGAGACGGGATCGCGTCCGTGGGGAAGATTCAGGGGACCCACTTGATAGCCGCGGGAAAGCGTATCGACGTAAATCTCGCCGACCGCGATGATTTGAAGGCCGTTCCGGGCATCGGACCTAAGCTTTCCGAACGAATCATTGCGGCACGAGATTCTCGGGGGGGCTTCAGAACTGTGGAGGAGTTACAGACCGTTCCGGGAATCGGCCGCAAGAAACTCTCCAAAATGATGCACTTCCTGGAAGTCGGCCCGTCAGATATCAGTAGCACGTCGCAGGCCGGGGAGCCCGTGCCGCGTCTCATTGACTTGTCGGGCGAACCCGCCGTTGAACCGGGTGATGACGGCTACTAACGGCCGCAGCAACGCCCACCTCGCCGAATGGCAGGTTCAGGCGAGTGATAAGAGTGCTTGAGTTGGAGTTCGGGGAGGAACTTCCCATAAGAAGTGCCTCCCCTATTCTATGTATTTGGAAGGGCAAGGTATTATAGCAGTTCTCGAAAATTCTGTCGGATTCGTTCACGACTCTCGCACACATTCCGACCATGCAATTATGTCATTGCGAGGCGTGGAACGACGAAGCAATCTCTGTTTTGGTTAATTGGAGATTGCTGCGGGCTTTGCCCTCGCAATGACAATCTTTCAATGTTTCCGCGTAAGCAAAACCGACGTTACTTTCGAGAATCCCTCTATACGCTGCAGATCATCATCATTACTTCTTGCCCAGCTTTATGGTGGGCTTTCCCTTCCTGATCCTGACGTCGAGGATGTTCGCCTCGCCGGAATTTATCTTCACGTGGGGGACAATACGCTTCGCCGGATTCAGGCCGACCACTACGGGAAGGACCACGGTATACGTCCCGGGAGGGAGAGTTATTTCTTCCTGGGGATGCATCGTGAACACGGAATTTTCGCCCTTCACTTCCACTTTTTCCATCATGGGAGTCCGGAGCGCCTTCACGTATCGGGATACACCCGCATCCAGGTCCCCCGGGCGTTCAATCTTCAGAAGCATTCCGTCGGTTTTCTTGGTAAGGGTGGCGTATCCTGCCTGGCGTTTCTTTCCCATTCCCACCGCAACCACGTCCACGCCTACCTTACCCTTGGCTTTATGCTGATCGAGTGCCTTGACTACCTCATTAAAAGCGCATTTGGCAGTGCCGTCGGTCACGACCAGAATTCGGGGAATAAGATGATCGGACCCGAAATCCTTTTTCAAAGAATAGGCTGCCGCTGCACAGGGATTCGTCGGGCCGCCTGCCACTGTCTGGCCAACTTTTTCCTTTAGCCCGGAATAGGGTGATTCGGCCCACTCGTACACCATTCGACTCAGGCAAGGTGCCTTCTTCGACTTTTTTTCATCGGAGTTGCCACAGGTGAAATCTCTCACCGCCAGTTTCGATCCGGGAGGGAGCGCAGAAGCAATTCTTGAAACCACCGTTTCGGCGGTTTGCATTTTCCCCGCAGCCCAGTTCTTGGTCTTTCTGGTCATGGATACCGAATCGTCCAAGATCACCATCACCGCCCATTTGGGCAGATCACCCGAGTAATCGTGAATTCGGACTTTCAAGGATCCCGGAAGCTGGAACTGTGCCTTGTCTTCCGCTTCAGCCGTGTTCCCGACTGCCGCTGCCTTTAACGCACCCGAATCCTGTTTCGTCTCAGTCTTGGCCGACTCGCCTGTTTCTCCGGTCCGGACGGCTGACTGATTTGCCGAATCATCGGCAGGGCCAACGATACTTGAAGTATCTGCCCCCTTTTGTGTGGGTTTCGAATCGGCCTGTTCCGGTTCCCTGGTGACGATGACGGGAGTTTCCACAGCCTTCGGGCCGTTTGCCACGCGGGCGCCGGGTTTGGGGGCCCTCGCGGGGGACTCCGAATCCTCTGAAGAAAGAGCCTGTGATTGCTCAC
>DATHCX010000197.1:0-10575 GCA_035319325.1 Desulfomonilaceae bacterium | reverse complement strand
CAAAAGAGTAACATTGAAAGGCTGGTTCGCAGCCTGTCCTGCCAGATCTCCTCCGCTACGAACGGCACGGCCTGACTTAGCTACGGAGACCCGCCAGGACAGGCTTCATCCATCGTCACTTGTCTGATCGCGCATTGGTATCATACTATTATGCTTTCAAATATGTGAAATCGCATTCGCATCATACGATCCGGCTGCCCCTAATACGGATTCGCTTTTTTACAGGTAACTCGATTCTGTGCACAGGCTGGGGGCACTCCTTCGCTGCGGACGACGTAGAGCCGTCTCATCACTTCGCTCAGGAGAGCCCCCAGCCCCGGAATCTTATACATCTTGTGGCGAATGCGTAGAAGCCACAGCGAGTGTTATACGGATTCTCAAAAGTAATGCGGTTTTGATTATGCGAACAGATTGGAAGATTGTCATTGCGAGGGCAAAGCCCGAAGCAATCTCCAACTGACCAAAACCGAGATTGCTTCGTCGTTCCCCTCCTCGCAATGACACGATTGGACCGCCGGAACACAGGCGAGAATTATGAGAGAATCCGGCACAATTTTCGAGAACTACGATAACCTGCTCAATAAGATTTCCAGCTCTGTCTCAAAGCCTTGCTCCACAAAAGGGCACCGGAGGGATTGGGGTGAGTTCCGTCATAATATGCTTCAGCCTTGGTGAGATTCGGATCTTCCTGGAGATTGATGTACCGAATTCGCGGCGAACCTGTCACGGAAGTCAGATATTTCTCCTTCCGATTCTGATAATCCTTGTAGTAGTCAGATCGTTCCGAATGCCAAAGAGGAAGTGGCAGGTCGACAATGACAAGGTCCCCGGAACTTTGGTCGACCAGTTCACGTAGAGCGACTAGTTCTTGAAATTGTTCTTCTGCCAGTTTGCCGTCCGTGCGACCGATCCATGTATTGAAATAGTCTATCATCTTAGGGCGGATCAGTTCATCAGCGACGTCGTGTTGGACGAAATTCAGCCCGAAGTCCCTGTTTTTAAACTGAGCTACTTCAACGAGGTATTCGGCAAAATAGTAGGGACGCAGTACACCGACAATGAACGGCATCCATTCCGGGGGAAACAAAGGGCCGATGGTACCGTCCCGCCTGACGTACAAGCCGGAGTCGAGAAATATCTTTTCCACATTCAGCAAGGGTTTCTTGTTCGGTCCGTCATTTTCGGTGAAAGCCCCGTACCAGATACCCATTACGATGACGGATTTTTCCAGGAGCTCTTTCTTCAACGTTCTCTGAATGACTCCGTATTCCAGGAGGAATCTGGTGATGTTGTGATTTCCCAGCGCGAGATTGTGAATTTCGTACTGTGGGAAGAGCGTTTCCAGGTCAGTGGGTCGGAAACCGGATAAGACGTTTGAAGCTCCAAGGAAGATCATCTTCGGTCGCATCGAGTGACCGAGATCCGCAATGCCGGCCGCCACCATCTTGTTCGGACCGTAGAAAATAGTGGCTTTGCTGTGGAGGGTGTCCAAATTCTTGTGCTGGGGAACCACCGCCAGAGAGACTACGTGCGTCAGGCCATGCAACCCGGAATACAAGCAAACCAGGCAGATCAAGTGAACCAGGATGACTCTCATTCAAAACCCCCGGTACACTGATTCCGGCACGTTCAACTGCTGTACGAACAAAACGCAAACGACAAAAAAGACGCGGGCGGTTAACGAGAGCTGGTAAACCAGAAACGACTCAGACCAGCCATTGACAGACTCCGCCAAACGACCTATCGGAGCCTTTACCGCTAACCATGCGGCCTGAACCACCGTGAAAACGAGTATGCCGACGAGAAATGCGGTCAAGATTCCCACGGGGCCCATCTCGCCGGCCCAGTATACGAGTTTTGCGAAATCCATCCACAGACACGTCAAGGCCAACCCGAAGTAGCTCAGCATAAAACTGCGAGCACACACCTGATAGGTCTTTTTCTCCCGTAGTTTTCCAAATCTCTTTCCCATCTTCTTGCGCATGAGGATTTCATATAATTTGTTGGCGCTCACCCCCACGCCGAGAAATAATCCGTAAACCAGAAAAACGGTAGTCGACCCGTGCCAGACCCCCATGAGCACAAAGGTAATCAAATACGCGAAAACTCCAACATACGGCATCAATGCCGGCGAATTCCAACGCCGCATCAGCGCCTTGGCGATGGGGTTGAAAATATAGAACTTGAACCACTCCGACAGCGTAATGTGCCATCTGCTCCACAATTCCAAAAAATTTCCCGCGGAAAGCGGGTAATTGAAATTTTCGGGCAGAGTCAGACCGAAGAGCAGGCCAAATCCGATGGCAACATCCATATATCCGGAAAAATTCAAATACAGATACAACAAGTATGTGACGCAAGCCAGACCGTAGGCAACCCACAGAAAAGCGCTGCTTTGAAACTGCGACATCCATTCCAGGCAGCGTGCATGATAAAAGTTCATGAGCGCCGACAAGAAGACAATCTTGATGTACCCGTTGATCACTCTGGAAAGGGATTCAGCCGCACTGGAATGGGACACGGAAAGAGCTCCGAGCTGCTCGCCGTGAGGAACGTCCTCGTACCTCGCGATAGGCCCGGTGGGAAAGGTAAGGAATGAACAGCTGTAGTTGAACAAGCTCACTGCTGACAGACCTGCCGGTAACGAACCGTGGTGAACGTCTATCATAACGTGCAGAATTCGAAAAAAGATGTACGACAGTCCGACGACCAGATAAGGAAAGCCTAAATGAGGGAGGAAGTCGATGACTGTGTACTGCTTCAAATAGACGTAACTCCCCACCGTGAGACATACGGCAACGACGAAAACGGCCCGCGACTTGTTCCGTTCCAGAAGCCGCACAAGCACGTATGACGTCAGCAGAAATAATCCCAACGGCAAGAGCTGGACGACCGAATTCACGTAGCTGGCTATGAACAGCACGTTGGATACGGCAAGAACAGACGTTCTCCAAACGTAATGAGTCGAAACGTGAAACAAAAGGACCGCAACCGTGACGAAAACCAGGAATGTTGGGGAAACGAAATCCATGGATTATCTCCGGCACCCACGGGTACATGCCATCGTGTCAGGTTGCGTTCGACAGGGAGAATTGAAGGAACGCTCAGATCGAGGCCCGTTTTGCCAACAGGGTTATCATCTCGCCCACGTTCTCCAGTTTACCTACTTCAGCCGCGTTCAAGCGCACGTTGAACTCAGCTTCGATGGCTACAACAAGCGTGATGTGTGTCAAGGAGTCCCATTCCTCAACATCTTTTGCCGTCATTTCATCGTAAATTTCGATGTCGTCCTCGAACACTTCCTTGAACACTTCGTTGAGACGTTCTCGTATCAATTCCCTACGGGAGACGTCACTCATGACAATTCCTCCTGGGCAGCTGTTTTGGCATATCGAATGTGAACCTGAAAGTCCGGAGTTCCGTCATCGAGAGGAAGCTCCCAGTGCACGATGCCCTCCCGGTCTTCGGATATTTTCTGGAAGCGCAACCGTTCATACAGATTGGCCACAAGGCGGTTCTTCTTGCTCGGAACGTATCTGGCCCTTATACGACAGCAACCTTTCTCGCAGGCAATTTTCATGATTTCGCGGCATATGAATTCTTCCATGCCCCGGGCAAGGACTCGACAGCTCATCACCCAGGTGTCAACCTCAAGGGCATCCTGAGTTTGTGCCAGGACCACCACGGAGACGAGACCGTTATCACCGAACCGATCTTTCAGCTTGAAATATCGGACCATATACTGCGGGTCTGCGTCCAGCGCCGCCAGCTCGCCTTCTGAATACCGGGTCCCCGTGAGATGGAATTGATTACTCTTGTTCACCAACTGGGCCATTCGGGTGATGTGAAACGGGTCGCAACACCCGACGATAGCCTCCATGTCCAGATTCCTGAGGTAGTCCGAGAGATCCGTGAACTGCCGGCTATATTCCTTGCGGTTCGCGTTGTCCCTGTACATGGAGCTGCGTTGCATGTCTTCCGGGGAAAATGATACGGTCTCGAACAGGCACAAGGCGTCGAGAGCGTGCACGAATTCGGAGGGGTCTTCGGGCATTTCCGGGACCGTTACCGCGGGCAATTCTCTTTTGACCAGGTCTCTCTCTGCAGGATTGTCGTCCACGAACACGATTGAATCCATTCCGATGTTCAGGATCGCCACGATATCCCGGATGTTGTCCGCTTTGTTGTTCCAGTTTGCCCTGAAAACCACGATGTCCTCAAGTTTCAACCGCATGTCCGGATGCCGGAGGAACGGCTCTTTGGCGGCATCTTCTTCATTCTTGCTGCAGACTGCCAGCAGTATTCCCCTTGCTTTCAAGTCCGCCAGGTATTCCTGGAAATCTACGAAAGCCTCTCCGTCAGGTCCGTTGCCGAGTCGTATGTTCTCTATTCCGTCATCTCCGATCACGCCTCCCCAGAGAGTGTTGTCGAGATCCAGAATGATGCATTTCTTGGCGGTCCCCTTGTGAGCTCCCACGAGACGGGCGGCATGAAAGGCTACGGCTCCCGAAGCATCCAGTGAGAATGCGTGTTTGGAATGATACCAGTAGCGATAGTCGCACCAGCGATGTTTTCCGAATGACGAAGCCACGAAGTCCAGGTCGAACAGAGAAACGCCGGGACGAATCGCTGCAGCCAGCTCCAGGTTGAATCTTCGCAAGAGGTTAAGGCGTGCCCATTGAGCAGTACCTTCAAAGTTGCCAAAAACTCTGGTTAAGGGGAGATCCGCGTTGTTTTGGATTACGTGGGCCTTGCTTCTTTCTCCGACTTTTTCCCAAAGCGTCTCGAATCCTTCCACCGCCTCTCGAACTGCACGATCGATGGCCTCGGCAGGACTGGCAGGATCCACATTCATGCACACATCTCGTCCGTTCGTGAAAAACCAGATGAAGTCAGGGTCGAACCGGTACAGATCGCTGTCTTCCTGAAGCACTTCCTGGCGGAATGTGTTGTACGGCCCGAGGTAGAGCTCTACACTGAACCCTTCTCGTGCCATCCAGTATGTGAAGACATCGGCGAAATGATCCAGCGTGCTGCTTCCCAGCAAAGCCATGCGGAGCGGTCGCAGATCGATGGCATCCCTGTCCATGGATCGGAAAATCTTCGAATACTGCGACTGAAGCGCGAATTCATCATACGGAGAGGAAATATCTCCGAGTGCCTGAAAGGCGGATTTGGGCTTTCCGGTTTTCAGGAATTCTTTCACCCGCTTCAACTCGTTCCGTTTCTCCGCGGAGTTCATGTTCCCGACCTTTCGCAAGCAATATTTCGCAGATCCTGGAAAGCTGGGTGTTCGTCGTCGAAGATACCGCCCGCCTGGTCAAGCATCACCCGGTTGATTTCTTTTTGGAGAAGCGTAATCTCAGGGAACGAAAAACCTCTCTCTTGAAGAAGCACCAGATACCACAGGCTCGTGTCCGGGTCTATAAAGGTGGAGTTCCTCACCTGTCTGAACATCTGCATTTTGTAATCGTAAGCGGTCCTGGAGTCCATGGTCCCGTGAGACCATTTGTTTCCTGAACCTGTGAGATTGTACTTCGCGCGATCCCGATGGACCGGCGTGTGCTCCATATAATAAAATTCCTTCAAGGTAAAGTAATCGATTCCCGTGCTTTCAATGAAATCCACGTCATCCATGATGGTCTGCTCGGTCTCTCCGGGAAAACCCAGGACAAAAGCGGCGACAGAGGCAATGCCGTGTTTGCGAAGAAGCTCCACACCCCGCTCGAACTTGGATCTCGTGGCTTTCTTGGACATATTGCGGAGAACCACGTCGTTCGCGGATTCAATTCCCAGATATACGGCTTTGCAGCCGGATTCCCGCATGAGTTTCACCGTCTCGTCATCCACGAACTGAACCCGCAGGAACGAATACCACTGAAAATCGTACTTGGCGAAGACGCGACACATTTCCTTGAAACGACCCGGGGGAACATTAAACGTATCATCGATAAAGACTACCCGATCCACGTGAGGTACCCGAAGCAGGCTCTGAAGCGACCTCTCGACCGTCTCGACAGCCATCGTCTGAAAACCGCGTGCCACTTGCGGATACGAACAAAACGCACATTGAAAAGGGCAGCCGGACGAAGTACGCATCTGCACTGTTCGGTTCACAAAAGGGAGTTCCAACTCATCCCATGTTCCCGGGGTCTCGTCCAGCACCGGCGGGTTCCAGCGCAGTTCAGTATGGCGAAACTGCTTTTGCTGTGAGCTTGCGCCAAAATAGGCCAAATTGGTCACTCTTGACACATCTCCGCCTTGCTTGCGTTCGTGCAGGAGATTCCGAAGGTCAACTTCGCTGTTAAAGGAGTGAACGGCATAGTCGATTCCGCACCTGCGCATGTGCTTTTCCAGGCTCTCTATCCCGTTGTTGTTCACTTCGCCATTGATAAAGGCGCCGCCTACCGCAATGTCCATGTTCGTATCGAACGTGCGCAGGGAGCGGGTGAGGCGCAGAAGCTCCGAGTAAGACAGATGAAAAGTTGACGATATCCCTACAAGGGGCGGACGAGAGCAGTTTGAATAGATTTCGGCGAATCTGTCTAGTTCCGCATCGAAATTGTTCACGATGAAAGTTCGAAAACCGTGTGTCCACAGATAGTTGGCGATATGCATTCCGCTCAAGGAAGGCAAATTCCAAATGCTCAGGAGCTTGCGCCGCTGATCAGGCGAGGCATCCTGAAACGAAAGGCCGTACAAAAGCATGTTCAAGAGATCGACATGGGACCGAAAGGATCCTTGATAATACACCATTCGCGGATACACGAGTTCCCTGTATAGTTCCAGGCGGTCCAGCGGCAGGTTGGAATATTGAGCATAATTGACTACCTCGGATTGAGCGATAAAGATCAAGTCGACATCATGCATTGTCGCTGGCCTCTCGGGTGAAACCGACCTGCACCGTGCCGCGAGCATGAATATCGCCGCTTTCCGGATTTTCCAAAAAGAAGTTTAATACCGCCACATTTGTCGCCGGGGACGTCTGCTTCACAACAGCCCGGACCCGTATGGTGTCGTTCGCGTAGACGGGCTTGAGAAACTTCACATTCATCGTCTGGAGCAGAGAATTCGTACCGGGAAAATGAACTCCTACCATCCGGGAGACATACGCCATCAACAAAGCCCCGTGCGCCACGCGATCCCTGAAGCCGCGACTTTCGGCAAAGAGCGGGTCCATGTGTAACTGACTGATATCGCCGGATAGTTCTGCGAATCGGTCTATGTCCTTCGTTTCCACACAGACCAGAAAGGAAAACGATTGTCCTTCCGCCAAGTCACACAAGCGATAGTCTGACAGCCTCACATTCATGCAGCAACTGTAGGGAAGACGGCCGAGCATGTCAAGTGATACCATAGCGCTTTCAAATAGGTGTAATGGGGCACTTCTTTGATCGCGAAGCAACGTAACATGCTATATGTATTAGTCCTTTGCCCCATGTTCCTTGAGTATTTCCAGAATTTCCTGGTGACCTTTTACGGTAGCCGCCTTCAAGGCTGTGTCTCCGTCCTTGCTCTTGGCATTGACGTCAGCCCCTTCTTCGAGAAGCAGCTTCACAACGTCGATGTGACCCTCGTGAGTAGCAACCATCAATGCCGTAACACCACTGCTATCCGTAATCTCAATATCAGCGCCGTTTTCAAGAAGTAGCTTTACAATCTCGGTGTTTCCCAGGATGCAAACCACCGTCAATATTGACACGCCGTTAGCAGCTTTGGCGTCGACGTCTGCATTCGCGTCCAGGAGCAGTTTCACAACCGGGATGTGGCCGTTGACGGCAGCCGCCATCAACGGTGTCACCCCGCTGTCGTCCGTGACATCTACGTCAGTCCCTTTGTCAAGAAGGTCTTGGACCTGTTTCCCGTCTCCGTCTTTGGCTGCGTTTATCAGTGCCGGGCCCTGATCCCCGAAAGCTACTGAACAGAGTATCGTGACAGGAATCAGCAGCCCTCCCACGAATCCTGTGACCCCAATAGTGCTCATCTTCAATCTCCCCTTGCGATCAAATACTGGAATTACACCGCGCGGTCACCAATTTGGAGCCCTCGATCCCCTGGCGGAACCATCCCGTCCCCAAATCGCCGCGGCGTCGTCAGCAAGCAGACCCGGCAAATCTATACTTGCCGTCATTCGTCTGCAACAGTATTTTGTGCAGGCGATGAAGATATGTGAGGAACACCTTGCCTCGAACAGCTACGTGTCTCCGCTCTTGATGCTCGACATACCGGTGAGGTGAAATTGCGTCCGACTCGCGCACGTTTCACCTGAACAACCTCTATCCTTGCGAGGAGTGGAACGGCGAAGCAATCTCAGTATTGATTAGTCAGAGATTGCTTCGGGATTCGCCCTCGCAAAGACAGTCTTCGAATCATTTCGCGTAATCAGAACCGACACTACTTTCGCGAATCCTTATAGAAACAGCGTGTACCAGCTATTGAGCATCACTTCTCTTGAAGTGGAAGAAACGACATCACTATTTCTTGAGCTCTACGGCACTGATGGGAAGCCGCCGGATGCGTTTGCCAGTCAATGCAAATATGGCATTCCCGACTGCCGGCGCAATGGGAGGCACTCCGGGTTCTCCAACTCCCGTAGGCGGTTCCTGGCTCGGCACAATCCACACTTGCACTTCGGGCATTTCTTTCACCCTCAACATTGGGTAATCGTGAAAATTACTCTGTTCAACGCGGCCGCTTTTCAACGTGATTGCACCGTACAGCGCAGCGGTGAGACCGTAGACGATTCCGCCCTGCATCTGGGCTTCCACGGTATCCGGATTTGTCACCCTGCCGCAGTCAACGGCGCACACAACCCCATGAACCCGCACCGCGCCGTCTGAGGATACGGAAACCTCCGCCACCTGAGCGACGAAGCTGCTAAACGATCTATGCACAGCTATCCCTCGGCCACGACCCTCAGGTAACCGGGATCCCCACCCCGCCTTCTGTGCAGCCAATTCCAAGACGGCCTTGTGTCGGGGATGATGTGCCAGCAGCTTGCGCCGGAACTCGTAGGGGTCCTTTCCGGCCGCGTGAGCCAGTTCGTCTATGAAACTCTCAACTACAAAAGCAGTGTGGGAGTGGCCTACCGAACGCCACCACTGCACCGGGACCCCTATTTTCGGGCTGTGCAGGTCCACGAGAAAGTTTGGGATCTCGTACGGCATGTCGGCAGATCCTTCAACCGACTGGGCATCTATGCCATCGATCATCATCGCCCCCTCAAAAAGGGTTCCGGTTGAGATGGACTGGCCGACAATCCTGTGATGCCACCCCACCACGTTTCCGTTGGTGTCGAGTCCGCCGCTGATTCGATCGTACCACATTGGGCGATACCAGCCGCCTTTCATGTCGTTCTCGCGGGTCCAGATCACTTTGACCGGTTGGCCCGCCGATTTGGCTATGTGCACTGCTTCAACGACGAAATCCGACTCAGGATTTGCACGCCGGCCGAATCCGCCTCCCAGGAGCGTGGTATGAATCTTGACCTGCTCGGGCCTTAATCCTGCAACCTCCGCTGCAGCGCTTCGATCCATCGTCTGGAATTGAGTCCCGGTCCAGATATCGCATCCTTCAGCACGCAGATCGACCACGCAGTTCAAAGGCTCCATGGGAGCGTGAGCCAGGTACGGGACTTCATATTCCGCGGTTATCGTCTTGGCCGCCTTTTGCAGAGACTCTTGACCGTCACCTTCCTTCCTCGCCACCAGTCCCGGGTCTTTGGCAAGGCTGGCATACTGTTCCCGCATGGTCTCGGTGGAAAGATCGGCATGTGGGCCTTCGTCCCAGACGACTTCCAGAGCGTCCGCCGCCACCTTGGCGGGCCAAAAACCGCTCGCCACCACCGCAACGCCGGACGGTACTTGAATCACATCCTTAACACCGGGTACCGCCATGGCCTTGTCAGCTTTGAAACTCACGACTTTTGCCCCGAACACGGGCAATCGAGCCACGATCGCGGTGAGCATGCCGGGAATCACGACATCGATGCCAAAAATACCCGCACCGTTGGTTTTTTCCGGAGTATCCAATCGTGGCATAGACTTGCCAATGATCGTGAACTCAGATGGATTCTTCAGGCGGACGTCCCCTGGTGCAGAGAGTTCCGCTGCTTTTGCTGCAAGTTGGCCGTAGGTCAGCTTCTTTCCGGTCGGATGGATCACAGCGCCATTTTCCGCGCGACAGCTCGTCTTATCCACGCTCCACGTGTTCGCCGCGGCGGTCAGAAGCATTTCTCTGGCGCTAGCGCCCGCTGTGCGCAATCGCTCCCACTCGCTTGAGACAGTGGTACTCCCACCCGTGGCTTGGATCCCGAACTGCGTATGATTGTAGGCCGGGTCTACCGGCGCAGCCACCACCCTGATCTTGGTCCAATCGCATTCGAGTTCTTCAGCCACCAGCATTGGCAGGCTGGTGTAGGGTCCTTGTCCCATTTCCGAATGGTTCGCGAAAATGGTCACAACTTCATTAGAACCTATGCTGATGAACGCGTTGAGTGCCGACCCCGCTTCACCCGGGCCCAAGGCCGATCCTCCGCCAGCCCTCACAGACGCTTTAGAGGATTCCTCAGCGCCC
>DATHCX010000196.1:0-4591 GCA_035319325.1 Desulfomonilaceae bacterium | reverse complement strand
CAGGTACGAATATGTATAGGTGCTCGGCCAGATCTTGTTCTTGAACACGCGCACACCGTCATCACGGAATTCGGAAAAATTCGGTCTGAACTGGGCGCCATCGTACGAAAACATGTCGTCCTTGTCCGAAGGCTCCGATTCCACTCCTTCTGTCTTAAGCTCCGGATTGATGGGAACGATCCCTGCCGGGACGGGATCTTCCAGGGCCGCATATTCCAGAATGGATCCGGACTTCCTGAGAGATTCTTCGACACTTATGTTCAGAGTGACTCTCAGCACGTCGCCAACCCGGATTTCATCCTGGCCGTTGAGATTTTCGATGCGTTTGGTGAGATGGAAGCCCCTTGAAAGCTCGGACGGGTCTTTGGCCACATCCGGATAGGTCAGGTACAAAATGTAATTCACCAGTCTGCTCCCGTCGCTTTCAAGCCTGATGCTCGGGTTCTGCAGCACCTCTCGTGTGTCCAGTTCCACATCGGCTGAAACATCGGTCAACTTTGCTTCCACTGTCCGGCCGCCACACGATACCCGTACGGGCACGGTTTCCGATTTAGCCTTAGCGGCCCCCTGGCCACCGTAGTACTTGCTCAACGCCAGCAAACACCAGCCGGTATCCGCTGTTGATTGCCACCTCCCGTCCGGCTTGAGTCCCGTCAGCAGGAGTCCCGCCCACGCGTCGGCTTTTTGAGGAGCGATCCTCAGTTCCACGGCAGCCATGAGACACGCGGCCAGTTCTCGAAAAGTTGAATCGTAGTAGTTTGTTCGAGACAGATCGGGCTTGGGGTCGAGAGTACCGAACATTTCCGCCAGCTTCTGAGGGGTGGAGTACCCGACCTTTTTCGCCGCGATCAGGAGAAAAGCTTTGTCCTGGTTTTTCAGGGAATGAAATCGCTTGAAGAATTGATCCAAGTCCTGAGGCCCGAGCAGATCGCTTTCAGAAATGTTCAACAAGGCCAGTTCCTGGGTCCAGGCGGGCTTCGGGATGCGAGTCCCATTCTCTGGCGAGGTTGAAAATACCTGATCGCGAATGAACTTGAACGCCTTTTCCAGGCGGTCCGGGGGAACCGTAAATCCAGCGTCCCGGGCGGTGACCAGAGCGTACGTGGCATATTGGGTGCCCCACCAGGACACATCGGTTTCACCGGGCCAGTACGAAAAACCACCCGACGCCAACTGCATGGACAGCAGACGTTCGATACCGCTCTGCAGAAATTTGTCGACCTTTTCCACGCTGATTCCCGGAATGGTCCCGGATTGAATCAAGCCGCGGATTCCCGCGAGGGGAATAATCCCGGAGCTGGTCTGTTCAATGCACCCGTATGGATACGCGAGCAAGTATTTGAGTCCTGGAGCGAGTCTCGACCAATTGGTGAGGCTGAGACTCAACCGGACACGGAAATCCTCGGGGTTCAAGCTGTCAGGCCCCAGAGTCTTGAGCGCTTGCGGCAGACTAGCCGGGATTTCCGCTTTGGTCTTGAAACTGCCCATTTTCATGGCATTTACGGGCAAGAAACGGGAATGTATCGGTATAGTCTGTTCAATGGCATCGAAGAAGGTATTCTGATCCCCGGAAAACTTACCTTCAGTAGTGACGACACCCTTTTCCATTCCGCCCAGCACCTGTCCTGTGCCTTTGACTACCATGCCGGAAAGAGGCTCTATGCGAAACCGTGGCTCTACCAGGCTGGTCTTCAGCTCCGCCGAGCCCTTGATTTGGAGATCCACCTCTCCTTTCTCTTTTGTTTTGTTGTTCACACTAATGGGAAAAGTTACGCTGTCACCGGGTATGAGGAATCTTGGCAGAGACGGTTCGATGAAAAACTCCTTGGTTACTACCATGTTCCGCTGTCCGGAAACAAACCCCACCGTCTTATCGCATACCACTGCGTACACCCGGTATGCGGTGGTGGTGTCCGGAAGCGTGAACTCAACCGTGGCCCGTCCGGATGCATCCGTGACAACGGCCGGATTGAAATAGGCCACAGGCCGAAAGTCTTTTCTCAGGGATGGATTCACTTCGCCCAGTCCCATGCCGCCGCCTGTCAACGGCCGAGTTGACAGCATTTTGAACAGATCCTGGCTCATGAGATTCAGCCGAAGATCTCCGGAAAACACGGCGAGCGGAAGATTGAATTTCGTGAGTGCGGATAATTCGGGCGTCTGAAATCTGGTAAGGGCCAGAATCGCTTCGTCTACCACACAAACAGCCATTTCCGTAACGATACCCTTGCCCCCCGCTTCCGTCACCCGGAAATTCAGCGTCTTCTTTTCACCAGGCCTTCCCCTGAGTTCCGACACTCCCGGCTCTATATCCAGTTTGAGCTTTTGAACCGCACTTCTCACGGAGATGTCGGCATAACCGAAGTAGACCATGGGGATATCCGTATCCACCTGGCTGGCGTACACCGGATATCCGTCCCGCCCTGCAGCTGCCATGACGGATACATACACATTCGGCTGGAATTGCTCTTTTACGGTGAACTGGTAGGTGCCCGTGCCACTGCTCACGTCCACAACGTGATATTCGAGGATTTCACCTTTTTCCAGGGTGATCAACGACTTCTTTACCGGCCGGGGAGTACTGAACTGTATCACCGCGGGATCCCCTGCCCGGTATTCCTTCTTGCTCATGGAGACAAGAATCTCGTTGCTCGTCGGCACGACCTTTTCCGCTCGGCGACGTTCCCTCTCCTCGTAATCTTCCTGCCAGCCCACGTTGAAATAGGTCCGGCTAGCGAATCTTGCGCCGTCCTGTTCGTAAACCAATTCGATCAGGTAGGCACCGGAATCGAACAATTGCGTCTGGAGCGTGGCCTCACCGTTTACGATCTGTTGATCGGTCGCCTGGCTCTTCGCCCAGCCCTGTTCGTAGGAACTGTTAATGTTTCCGTGCTCATCTCGTTTTTGCACGTAGTAATAACTCTGTCGCATTATGATCGCCTTCACAGTCCCCGAGGGCACCTTCTTCCCGTCATTGTCCACCACGATAGCTTTGAGTGGAGCCGAATAACCGGACTGAACCTGCCGGGGATGGTTCGCCACGCCGACAAGGTAAGGCAACTTCGGATTGTACGTCTCCACTTCCGTTGCAGGCTCGCCGTCTATATCCAACACTGTGGCCGACACTTGTATGCCGTAGATCCCCGTGAGCAGCCGGGTATCCAGCGGAATAGTCAGCTGGAGCTTTCCGTCCTTGTCGAGAGTGGCCTCTCCCGATTCCAGGAACTGCGTATCGGTGTCCTGATTGCCGAATACATACCCGTCGAATCCCGGCACGGTGTTTGTGACGGGTACGAGGGTCGCTTTCCAGCGCACTTGCCCGTTCTTTACCGGACCGCCGGTATAGTACTGGCCTTTCACCTCGACCAGAAGCAATTCCTCTTCACGTTTCAGACCTATATAGCTGGAGTCGGGCTTTTCCGCTTTTTTCACGGATAGAGTCGTAAAATGGCGTATCTTCTTAAATTCCTGAACCATGAAGGTCGTGGTGAAACGCTCGGCTTCGGCCTTCTTCTCGTCCGGCATGTACGAGACCGTCACTGTGTACGTTCCGACGGGAAAGAATTTCTTGGTGGCGAACGAGTCGTGGCACGAACCGAATTCCCCAAGCGTCAGTTCCTTGCTGTACACCACTTCCTGGAGGGGATTCGTTATTTCCGCCCTGATTTTCTGACCTGCAGGTGCGACGATGCTGTTTTTTTCATACTCTCTGGACACGAACTTGAAATAAACGGTTTCTCCCGGCCTGTACACGCCCCGCTCGGTGAATACCTGGCCTGTGTGAAAATCAGGCTTTTCCTTGAGTTTCTTGGTTTGGGACACAGCGGAGGAAGACAGGCGGGAGGACGTCACTTCAAGGGCGCACGAGTCCGTGGGAGTGGCTGCAACGAGCCACGTCGCTTTCGCGAAATCAATGGGCAGGGTAAGGCTGCTTGCACCTTCTTTTCCCGTAGACATTGCAGGAAATTTCTGATCGCGCTTCACGAGAAGAACGCCGTTGGGGTCTGTTTTTCCCAGGAAGAGAACGTGACCGTCGGACTGCGTCAAAAGAAGTTCCGCGGTGGGGACGGGAAGCCCTGTGTGAAGCGACGTTACCCAGGCGAGAAGTGAATTCTGGGAAAGTTTATAGCTGATGGCCATGTCCGTGATCTGGATCAGCTTTGCCGCCTCTCCGGTAAAAGCTCCATCCGCGTCCGTGACGGAAACCAGCCAAGCACCACCCCTGTCAGGATTTTTCCGGAAAGAAAGGGGAAGCGAAAATTCCCTGATTGCATCCTGAGCCTCAGGCGAAACAAAAGCATCGGAATCATGCTGATCGTCCGAGACGAACACGGGATTTAATTTGCCTGCAGATCCCAGGCTCCTGAGTACTTCCGTTTTTTTCTCAATATGGAGATCCTTGGCATGTTTATGCTTTTTGTGTGCTTGCGCTATTTCGGGCACAAGGTAAGGCGACACCCGCACCATGTTGCACCGAATTTTCGAGACTCCTGCAAGTCGGAGGGCCGCAAGCTGGCGACTCTTGAGCTCCACTACCGATCCTTCGGTATTGAACGTGATTTCACGATGGATCCCCGGTCCCTTGAAGGTG
>DATHCX010000195.1:0-2865 GCA_035319325.1 Desulfomonilaceae bacterium | reverse complement strand
TTCTGGAAGACCCCGAGACACTGAAATCGAGTCCGTGGGTGCGCAGACCGCAAGAAAAGCTCTCCTTGTGCCAGTTGATCACCATCGTGCGCACGTTCGATTGGACCGTCGGCGGCACCGCGGAGGATCTGGTCACCCCCGGATGCGCGAGTATTCTCGGCCTCGCGGAATTACCGGAGTTCGTCACTGACGGGTCCATGCGGAATATCGTATGGCTGGAAAAGAAAGAGGACGCTGCCGTGTGCGAGTCCGTCATCCAGCGGATACCGTACGGCAAGTACAAAGCGTTTCTTCTCGCTCCCACCGCGTACGATCCCTTTGATCCCGATATGGTGTTGATCTATGCAAACCCCGGCCAGATGTCCCTCCTGATAAACGCTATTCAGTATGACAGGTACGAACGGCTGGTGTTCTACTCAGTCGGGGAAACTTCGTGCTCGGACGTGATCGGCAGGTGTTTCGTGGACAGGGTTCCCGCTCTATCCATCCCCTGTTACGGCGAACGCAGGTTCGGACACGCAGCTGACGACGAGTTGGCCATCGGATTGCCGGCGGAAGAGTGCAGCCGGATTCTTTCAAACCTGGAGAAGCTCTACAAGAAAGGGATCCGCTACCCCATTTCCCAGTACGGCACGCAGGTCAGCCCGTTCAAGGCGCTGGCAGCCGTCTATGGGCCCGAAATCGCGAAGCCCGAATAATACTTGTTCGCTTTCAAGTATTTGAAATCGGGGACGAACATCTCACATTCTCAAATGCGTAATCGCATGAGAGAAATCGCAGTTCCTACTCTGTGCCTTCTTTCTTTTTCAGATTCAGGGTTTCTCTTACCAATTCCTTTTCGTGGTCCAGATTGACAACCCTCTGGAGCATGATCTTCTGAGCCGCCACCGGACCCGCACCGTGCCAGGTGCCCACGCCGTGTTGACCCGCAGTCCAGTGCTGCAAGAGTTTGTGCACTTTCAAGATGTTCTCGGTGGGCTCGTCCGATCCGAAGCTGAAGAATTCCTCCACGTATGCCCTGGTTTCCGGATTTTTCAACTCCTTTAACGACGGCATGGTCACGATCAGCCCTCCGCCGATGTCTCCGGCCAAGGCCATGGTGCGCCAGAATGCGTTGCATATGTTCAGCTTGGCGACATTCCCCATTACTTCGTCCGGCAGGAACACCCCGGAACCCGGAGGTTCCTCGCTGCCCAAATGTGCTGCGGACAATCCACAGGCACGGCCCGTTTCCCTGAGAACCACCATTTCGGTTATTTGATCGTTGATATGGCCGACGTTTTCCAGCCCTTTGTATTCTTGAATGAGCTTGCACGCTCCGATGATCTGGTTCATGAACCCGACTTTGCATGTTCCGCCGCAGGTCATTCGATGAGTTCGGGCGAAACGGGCCACCATTTTTCCCGAGTATTTTACTTCCCCGCAATGAAAAACCCGCTCCCAGGGCACGAATACGTTGTCGAAGACCACCATGGACGTTTCCCGCTGTCCGAATACGGGATTGCCCAGCTCGTAAATGTCGTCCGCAAGCTCGCGCTCTGCCGAATACGGAGAGTACTGGCAGATATACTTGATCCCTTCGGTATCCGTCGGGACTGCAAACGCCACAGCATAGTCTTCTTCGCCGGGACCGTGGGACGACTGCGGGAGCACCACGAGTTCGTGGCTTGCGAATGCTCCGCTGATGTTGATTTTCGCTCCCCGCACGACGATTCCCTTGTCGTTCCTCTCCACAACTTTGAGCGAAAGAAAGGGATCGGGCCATTCGAGAGTCTTTTTCTTTCTGCTCCCCCTGGGCTCCGTGAGTGCGCCTGCAGCGGAAAGATCGTTCCTTTGTACCATCTTGAGGTATTCCAAAAACCGGCCGTGGTACCCCGTGCCCAACTGTGTGTCCATTTCCCAGGTGGTGGCTGCGAGCGCATGGAACGCATCGTAACCAACGCACCTGTAAATACAGGTGCCCAGCCGTTCGGACGTAAAAGTTCCTGCTCTGGCTTTTGCCGCAAGATCCTCGACACTCGCGCTTATTGACGTATAACGATTGACCGTATCGTCAACCAGCGGCGAATAGCAGGTCATGGTCTCCTTGAAACGCGGATCCAGCGCCCATCGATAGCTTGCTTTGTTCGACTCCACGACGGTACGCGTGTTGGGGTTTTCCATGACGTTTTCTACGCGTCTGCCATTCATGAAAACAGTTGGTTTCAGTCGTTTGAGACTTTCTTCGAATTGTTCGGGAGTCATTAAGGGCATTCTTGGCCTCCTGGGAGCTGTCTTTTCCGTAACAACAGATAGGAATTCTTTTTAATCATACCCTATCGTTTCCGTTCCTGGCAAACGAATCCGTAACAATCTCCCTTCCTGCCGCCGTCCGGAGCGCCAGGACGAGCACGTCCACCCGTCCTGCTTTGGCCGCACGAATGGTTCGAGCGCATTCGGCAATTGTGGAGCCTGTGGTGGCGACGTCGTCCACCAGGAGGATTCTCCGGCCCCGCACATCGGCCGGACGGAACACGCCAAAGGACCCTTTCAGGTTGCTTATCCTTTCACTCCTCTTCAGGCCCACTTGCGGAGGCGTATCCGTTATCTTCCGGAGACCCGACCTGCTGACGGGTATTCCCGTCGCGTCCGAGAGTCGTTGAGCCAGAATAAGTGATTGATTGAACCCTCGATTCGTCAATCTTTTTACATGAATGGGCACAGGGATCAGCACATGGAATTGCTCTCCGGAGAAATGACGGTAAAAAGCCTGAACGAACAGTTCCGACAGAGCACGCCCCGTGTAAAGGTCGCCCTGGTACTTGAACCGGACGAGAGCATCCCTGAGCATCCCGTCGTGATACACCCCGAAGCGCGCACGTGCGT
>DATHCX010000194.1:0-53744 GCA_035319325.1 Desulfomonilaceae bacterium | reverse complement strand
GCCAATTCCTGGGAGAGCGTGATGGCTCTCTTGTTCAGCCTGTCTATGTTCCTGGTGAGTTCAGAAAGCTGGCGAGCATACAGATTTAGGCTTCTTTGATAGTCCGCAAATTTGTCTCTGCAGCCGCGCTCCCGCACGAACTTGTTCATGGAATTTACGACCAGGTCTCGCATCAAGAGGAGTTTGTCATACATCGCCAGTTGCTCACCGATGTTATCGTCCATGGATTGCAGGGTGGGGAAGCGGCTCCTGTCGCAGAGATTCATCAAACGCAAGGCCAGTTGGTCGTAACTGGCAAGCGTCCTTTTCATCTGATCGATTCTTTCATTGATCGTGAACAGGATATCGCTGTACTTCTTGTATTCATCCAGGTTCGTAACGGGAATATCCGCGACCCTGAATTCAATTTTGTCCACCCACTCCGTCTCATTGAACGAAAGATAGCCTCCTGTCTTCACGCGGAACAGTGAGCCGGGGTTGAGATCTCTATCACGAACCAGCTCTTCCACGTTGAGTTTTGTCGGCACAGGAGTTTTCAGGGTAATTTCGAAATAACCTTCCCGGCTCTTCTCAGCATTGGTGTCTTGCGCTTTGACATTTGCCGACCACGCGGAAAGTATCAAAATACAGATAAAGCAGCTAAGAAGGATGTATTTCTTCGTCATCATATTTTCTCCTTCGGGTTCAGCCGGCGAAAATACTTGGAGACCGGGATGTGTTTGAACATATCGCGAATAGCCGTATTTTACAGGATAAATAAGCAAAATGTCAAGATTATGTTGTAGCAAACATCGAAAAGGTCGGACTATAGCAGTAGAAAATTAATCCGAATAATGAAACGATATTGACATGCAGAGAAGTAACGTTATTGCCTCAGCAGTTGCCCACACAAAAGCGTCGTCGAAGAATCGATCCGATGCTGCATCGAGACGTGAATGACTTCAAATTACGGGGAGACGCATAATCATTTCCATTGCCTGCCGGGCGGTTGCCGCAAGCTCGGGTTCTTCGTTTTCTAACGCAAGCAATTGCCTCAGATGATCCGCAGTACGTAATATCAGCATGGACAAATCACCCTCATCGGCGGAAACATGGGTAACGAGTTCCTCCCATTCCATTTGTTCGGCCCACAAAAATATTGCGGCCGTAGGCCAGAACATGATTGTCGGAACGTCAAATCCTCGTGACAACATGAACTGTGCCAGCGGCATCAATTGCTGGATCATGTGCCGAAATTTGCTCCGGAGCTGCTTGGTTCTGTGCCAGCCCTGCCTGCTTACGGCTATTTCCCTGTCTTTGTCCATGACGAACGGGGCAATGAGCGCTGCCAATTCTGCCGGGTCCAAGTGGCTGAACTCCCTCCCGCGGATGAGCTCCGCAATGAGAAGCGGGTGGTCCAACCGCAGTCTCGCTGCCCACTTTCCGTCGTACGTCGGCACTCCCTTGCCGTCGAGATACTCAAGTTCCTGCAAGACCTCCATGTGTTTTTGAAAATCCTTGAGCAGCCTTCTTCCCATCTTCTCCGCCCGTTTCGGATTCTCTCTGAAAGATGCAAACGAAAAGCCCAGCAGTTCCCGTACCCCGTCGGGGTCATGAGAAAGCAACAGATTCAATGACATGGAAAAATTCACGCCGATCCTGGACTCCAGGGGTTCCGGTTCGGACTGCAACAATTCCTTGACCAGGAGAATATCAAGATATGGTCCGGGAACCACGACGATGAACCCCGCATTGTCCATACCGCGTCTGCCTGCGCGACCGGTCATCTGGTGAATATCGGTTGCGGTCATGTCTACGAAAGACCGTCCGTTGAATCGATCGCTTTGCAGGACCACAACGGTTCTAGCCGGAAAATTCACCCCCGCGGCTACTGTGGAGGTAGCAAATATAACTTCGAGGTGCCCGGCCACCATTGCTTTCTCTATGAGCAATCGCCACGCAGGCAACTGCCCCGCGTGGTGAGAAGCCGCACGGCACACCAGCAGCCTGCGCAGCTGTCTCTGGTTTTTCAATTCCGGGTAAGGCTCCAGGTAGTTCTCCACCATGTCTTGAAACCCCCCTTCTCTCGGATGCAGGGGGGAAGATACAAGGCCTCCAACGGCTCTGTCGCAGTCTGCCCTGGATTTAAGAAAAACTATTGCGGGCAGCAGGTCGAATTCTCGCAAGACTTCCAAAATACGGTTCATATCCGGTGTTGGGAAATCGGATAGCCTCTTCCGAGATTTTTCGCCCTTTACATGGTTCGCTACCTTTTGAAAAAGCCTCCGCCCTCTAAAAAAGGGAGTCAGCTCTCCCGCAGGGGTGAGAAACAAGGCATGAAGGGGCACGGGTCTTTCTGTCGATTGCACCACCGAACAGGGTGCTTTGCGGATTTGGCCGAGCCACCTCGCAATGGTATCTGCGTTGGAAATGGTGGCCGAAAGCAGGAGGAGCCGGACTCTGCCCGGAAGGTAAATCAACACTTCTTCCCAAACGACCCCCCTGTCCAGATCGCCCAAGTAGTGGGCTTCATCCAGGATGACGAGATCCACACCCAAGTCAACGCCGTGCTGCATCGCGTCATACAGCTGGTTCCTCAGGATTTCCGTAGTGCCCACAATCACTGGAGCGTCCGAATTTTCTTTGCGGTCCCCCGTGAGTATACCCACGGTATCACGGCCAAGTTCAGCGCCGAATTCCTCATATTTTGCATTCGAGAGAGCTTTCAGCGGAGTCGCGTACCATATCGTACAACCCCGGGACAGGTAATTCCTGGTGGCTTCCAAAGCTATCCAGGTCTTGCCGGATCCCGTGGGCGCGCTCACCAGCACGTCTTCCTTCAATATTCTTTCCAGTGCGTTAGTCTGAAAGGGGTCCGGTACGAACAGGGCGGATTCTGGCTTACCGATATGGGACAGCAGGCGCCCCGCCTCCTTATTCAGTTTCGGGGGCAACACTTCCCGCTGCTGGACCCGAAAGTGCTGTTTCAATCGTGGCGAACGAAAGGGCCGTCTTGCAGGCGATCTTCTATTTTTATTCTGTGCTTTTTCCATGAATGCATCGAGCGTAAACCAACCGGACCTTTGTGGCAAGTCCGCCGGTCCTCGGATCATATTGTTCCGAGCTTTTTGGGTTGACTGAACCGTACGCCCCGGATAAATTGACATGAAAGCACCGGGCGATGTGTCCAAATTTTAATGTGAATCTGGACACTTGTTCATTCGCAATTTAATGTGCGCATCGCAGGCAAAAATATCAAGCGTCGCACTCTACGTTTTTCAGGATCGACGCTAGAAGCGAACGTGGATGGACCGGCATCGGATGTTACTGATCTTACCTTCGTGCACTGTCCCCTGCTCCAAGATGCTCCTGGTTTTGTTCATCGGGATGATTGCCTCGACGTTTTGGTTTTCGAGTGGATACTCGGAAGCCGCGGGGCAGGCAACGGACTGCAAGATTGTCATCTTCAAGGAGCAGCGCATCCTGGAGCTACACCAGAACGGTCGTATACAGCAATATCGCGTATGTCTCGGACTGAACCCGACAGGTCCCAAGCAGTTGACCGGCGACAAGAAAACTCCCGAAGGCGAGTATTTTATCTGCTACAAGAGCGCAGAAAGCAACTTTCATCGTTTTCTCGGCATCAGCTATCCGGGCGTGGACGATGCCAAATCGGCTTTTGAAAAAGGCATCATTTCTCTCTCGAAACGAGACGAGATCGTCACCAATTCAAAAGAACGCAAAGCACCGCCATGGAACACCGAACTCGGCGGATGGGTAGGCATACACGGGTATCCCAGCGACGAATACAAACGGCGCTGGGTTGCTCTTTTCCATCCCAAACCTGATGATTGGACGGATGGGTGCATCGCACTGTGGAATTTTGAAATTGAACAATTGTTTTCACGGGTGTCATTGGGCACGCCGGTGGTCATTCTTCCTTGACGGCTCGTACTATAGGGCTTCTCAAAAGCAAGGTCGGTTTTGATTACGCGAACAGATTGAAAGATTGTCATTGCGAGGGCAAAGCCCGAAGCAATCTCCAACTGACCAAGACTGAAATTGCTTCGTCGTTCCACTCCTCGCAATGACATGATTGCATGGTCGGAATGTGCGCGAGAGTCGTGAACGAATCCGACAGAATTTTCGAGAACTGCTATATTGCGCTTTCAAAACAGTAAGATGGGCGAGGCCCTCTTCGTAAAAAGTGTCCCGCCCGATTTCACGTACCTGGATGCGCTCGTGTCAGTGCTATTTGTCCGTGTCGGCACAACCTTTCTTGATCCGCAGAAACATTTCATACGCCTCATGTTTCTTGAATCCGAATCTTGCTTGAGCTTCGGCCGCCAACCGTTTTCCCGTTAGCCCTTCTTCAGCAAGCGACTTCACGGCTTCCTCAAGGCCGATCTCAGGTTCGACCCGTGATGCGCCTTCCACCACGAAGACTATTTCGCCCTTCACGGATTCCCGAGCGCTTAACTCAGCATGTATCTCGGATGCGGTACCCGAAATCGCCTCTTCATGAAGCTTGGTCAATTCCCTGAAAAGAGTGATTCGCCTGGAACCCAGCATATCGGCTGCGATTTTCACAAGGTCCCTGATCCGATGCGGCGTTTCAAAAAAAACGCTCGTTCTTTTTTCATTCACAATTTGTGTGAAGAACTCACGACGCTGTTCGTCTTTTCTCGGCGCGTACCCCAGATAGACAAAGGAAGAGCAGTCCATCCCTGAAACGCTGAGAGCCGCAGTAATAGACGAGGGTCCCGGGACGGGGAGCACGGGAACCCCTGCGTCCCTAGCCGCTTTCACCAGTCGATCCCCCGGATCTGATATCGCCGGGGTGCCCGCGTCGGAAATAAGCGCAACAGTTTGGCCTGCGGCCAAGCGCTCCAGGATCAGGCCCACTTTTCGGCTCTCGCTGAACTTGTGCAGGCTCACGAGAGCGGTGGTAATCCGAAAGCGCTGCAACAGCACACGGCTCTTGCGGGTGTCTTCGCACGCTATCAGATCCGCGTTCCGAAGCACCTCCAATGCCCTTATGGTGACGTCCTCCAGATTGCCGACGGGCGTCGCCACTATGTAGAGGGTTCCTGAACTCACGGGTACATCCTCACGACGCCGAACCGCGAATGCATGCTCACTCGGCGTCGAGCTTGCCGTCAACCCGTTCGGCGTACAGGTACGAGTGCCTGTACATGTCGACCAGGGTTACCAAGAGCACCTTCAGCACTGCGGTCACAGGTATGGCGACGAGCAGTCCGACAAAGCCGAACAGATTCCCTGCCGCAATGAGAGCCAATATGTAAACGACCGGATTTAGCCCGATTGCTTGGCCCACTATCCGCGGGGTCAGCAGATATCCTTCCAGCAACTGCACGCAGCCGATCCACCCTAGGACGTAAAGCACGTGGGTCAAGTCCCCGAATTTGGCAAGAGCCATGAGTGATCCGAAAACAATTCCAATCATGGTGCCGAAATAAGGAACGATGAACAGCAGCCCCGAGATCATGCCCAAGAAAATGGCCAGATCTATTCCGATAATGAAGAACCCTATGCTGTACAAGACTGCCAGGATCAGGCAAATGATAAATTGTCCCCGGATGAATCCCGCCAAAACCGTGTCAATTTGTTTCAATTTGTCTATCACCGGCTCCCGCGCATACGGAGGCATCAATTCGTACGCCTGCTGTTTCATGCTCTCGAAAGAAGCCAAGAGATAATACGTCAGCACCGGTATGAGCAGCGCATAAAACAAGATCGAAATGACTTGGAGCGTAGAGGCGAACACGGATGACACTATTTTGGTGGCTGTATCCGCCAGATCGGGCAAAACCTGTTTCACCCGTTCAACGGCAAATGCGGTGAGTTCGTCCCAATCCTTGGGAATGCTGAGGTTAAGCATTTCCAGCTTATGCAGAAGAGCATCCTGAAGGGCCGACCAGTACGCCGGGAACGCCTTGCCGAAACGTGTCAGCTCTTGAAAAACGGTCGGTACGATGAACAGCACCAGCCCCCCAATGAGGAACAAACACAGCACGACAACCAGCAATGAAGCGATTCCGCTGCCGAGCCCCCAGCGTTGCAGTCGATGAACCACGGGATGCAGTATGTACGCCAATACGAATGCCACCATGATGATGGTGGTCACTACGTGGAGAGCGCTCATCAGCCAGACCAGGACGGCGAAAAACGCCACGGCTGCGCTCAGTCGGACAAACATGGTCTTCGTCGGCTGGTTCATCGATCACCTCTGCAATTGATCTGCCGCTCACGGCAATTCAGTACGAATTCCCATCCCCATATACGTCGTTATATCAGGTTGCCCTCAAAGAAGTAACGTTTCCGATTGCGGATTTCGCCGGGTCTTTTCGATGGAATTCACCGTCAAATAAACGCCTGTTGCAGAGTTCTGTTGTAAATAGGCGAGGCTTTGGTAAAATCTTTTCACCGACATCAGGCTCACGCATCAGAAAGAATCCGTATGTCTTCTTCGGAATTAGAACATACGCCGCCGCAACACGCTCGGCCAAGTGATACGAGCATGAAGCTGCTCTTCGAGTCCGCTCCTCTCGGCATATTCACGTATTCCAAAACCGGCGTAGTACTCGGAGCAAATCAGTTCCTGCTGGACATTCTCGGTTCCCCATCGCTGGAATCCACTCGACAAATAAACGTCTTTACGTTGGAGAATCTCCGTACGCCCGGAGTATCGCAGATGCTCGAGAAAGCGCTGGAAACCGGGCAGCCCCAAAGACTCGAAACGCCCTACATGTCGAAATGGGGTAAGCAGGTGCACCTCGTCTTCATAGCCTTGCCCCTGATCGAAGACGACGGGGTGATGGAAAAAGGCATAGGAATAATCCAGGACCTTACGCCCCTGAAGAAAACGGAAGAAAATCTGAGAGAGAGTGAAGAACGTTTTCGAATGCTGACCGACAAAACCCCTTTGGGAATAGCAATCGTCGGTCAAGGAAATCGATTTGATTACATGAATCCTACATTTCTGGCCCTGTTCGGATATTCTCCGGACGAAATCCCCACGTTTGAGAGCTGGCTTGAAAACAGCATGTGCGAGAGGGAGTCGCAGATCATACTGTCCACCTGCCTTTCTTCGCAGTCAAACTCCTCGTATGAGATGTTGCAGAGGCACTTCGAGATTCGGTGCAAGGATGGTTCAACCAAAGATGTCCGTTTTCGAGTGTTTTCACTATCGGAGAGGAAACGTGTTCTCATATGCGAGGACAATTCGGATCTTTTCAGGGCGCTTTTGGGCCAGCGGCATTCAGAAAAACGATATCTCACCCTTCTCGAGAATTTAACCGATTTCGTCTATACCCTCGACCCGGACGGAACCATTCTCAGTATCAACAGGGCTGCTGCTCAGACGCTCGGATACGAGGTGGAAGAACTTCTTGGCGAATCCATTGAAAAACTCATTCCGCCGGACGTGCGAATACTTATTCCTGAAAACATGGCGATGGTTGTTCGGGAAGGATTCGCCGAGGGCATCTCCAAATATGTGGCAAAGAATGGTGCCCTGCATTATCTCGAATACCGCAGCGTTCTGATTCGTCCCGACAATCGTCCCCAATACGTGGTGGGGATCGCACGTGACGTCACCGATCGAATGCTGACAAAGAAGGCGCTGAAGGAATCTGAGACCAAATTCAAGCTCATCGTGGAAAACGCTCATGACGGCATCACGCATGTCGACGAAAATGGATTGATCAAGTTCTGCAATGCCAGAATGAAGGAAATCCTGAAAGATGAGAATCCAGAGGGAAAGCCGCTCCACGCGTACTTCGACGCAGAAAACACGGTCACCCTGGAAAATAACCTTATGGTGAGAAGCAAGGGGGTGAGCGGCACCTATTTTATCAGCTTGAAGGACCTCGAAGGCAACGATCACAAAATGGTGGTGAGCGGCACGCCCTATTTCAGTGAGCGGGGGACGTACAGGGGGGCGATCGGCGTTTTCACGGAAATAAGTGAATTGCGAAAACTCGAAGAACAACTGCAACACTCCCAAAAAATGGAGGCCATCGGGACGCTGGCAGGAGGCATCGCTCACGATTTCAACAATATTCTGAGCGGAGTTTTGGGTTACGCCTCATTGCTGAAGAAATATGCCGCGGCCGGATCCCAACTCGCTCACTACGGAGAAATGATCGAAAAGAGCGCAGAAAGAGGGGCGATGCTTGCGGGACAGCTTCTCGCCTTTTCGCGAAAGGGAAAACGATTCGTTCAGGATGTGGACGTGCACCAGTTGATGAAAGAAATCGTCGAACTCCTGGAGCGAACGGTCGATCGCAAGATAAGCGTCTTGTCACGAACAGATTCCGAGAACTCAGTTATTGAAGGGGATTCCGGCCAGATACAGCAGGTGCTCATGAACTTGTGTCTCAATGCCAAAGATGCAATGCCTGACGGAGGCCAATTAATCCTGAGCACACGAGACGTGTTTCTCGACGAGAGCTTCTGCAGCGCGAACCAAGAACTCATCCCTGGTCTTTTTCTGGAGATTTCAGTCAAAGACTCAGGCGAGGGAATGAGTGAGCCGATAAAGCGCAGGCTCTTTGAACCGTTCTTTACCACCAAGGCGGAAGGCAAGGGCACGGGTCTCGGCTTGTCCATGGTATACGGCACCGTGAAAAGTCATGGCGGAATGGTGACGGTTGATTCCGAAGTGGGACGCGGGTCCGTTTTTACCGTACTGTTGCCACTGAAGGAGCAGGCTTCGCGCAACACGGCAGCATGCCCCTTACCCGGAACGACGAGAGGCTCCGGCAGGATTCTTATTGTGGACGACGAGGAGATAATCAGGCACTTGTTGGGGGAAATGCTGCAGGAATTGGGTTTCAGCGTACTTACGGCAGAAGACGGACTTGAAGGACTGGAGATCTACCGAAAAGAGTGGCAGAACATAGATCTGGTCCTCATAGACATGATCATGCCGAGGCTCAACGGTAAAGAAACCTTCATCGAAATGAAAAAGATCAATCCGTGTGTGCGTGCAGTCCTGTCTACCGGCTTCACGAAAGACAGCGCTGTTCAGGACACCCTGGACCAGGGAATCGTTACATTCGTTCAAAAGCCGTACCGTCTGGAAGAGCTTTCAGCTGCCATTTCGCATGCCTTACACGAACCGTAGGCGTAACCTGCCGACGATCGCGTCTTCATGAGCAAAACGGACCATTCACGTAGAGTACTTCTCGAAGGTATTGTCGGATTGATAAGCCTTCCTTTGCATGTACAATGTTGAAGCAGGTCATTGCGAGGAGCGTAGTGACTAAGCAATCTCGCCTTGGCGAACGAGATTGCTTTGGGCTTTGCCCTAGCAATGACAATCTTTCAATTTGTTCGCGTAATCACAACCGACCTTACTTTTGAGAATCCCTATAATGCCTTGTGACCCGCCCGTATGAGCCCTGCCAGCCGGAGGAATCTTCGTATCCTGAGACTAATCCCGGTGGACCACGTCAAATCGATGAGAAAATGCGAGATTGGGATGATCCGGCGTGATTTGAACCAGATACCCGTATAAACCCGTGTGGCTTAGCGGAATAAAACCCGAGAACAGTACCTCGTCATCCGTTTCGGGGCTGGATGTGTCTGCGGCGAGCCTGGTGATGTGCCGAACTTTGAATTTGTCCCAAAGGTCTACGGGCCCGTGCAGTAGCTCCACGTTCAGTTCCTCGGGGCTGTGACCCGCGGTCTTCACTATCACATTCACTTCCATGTCCTTACCGTTGAGTGCCTCATGTTCATCGCGCACCTCAATGCTCTTGATGGATATCTTCGGCCAGTCCTCCTCGATTTTTTTCTTCCAGGAAACCATATCCCGCAGAACCGTGTAATTCCCCGCGCTCAATTCTGTGCTCGCAATGTTTGCCGGTACATATGCCGTCTCGATGTAGTCGGACACCATTCTGTGAGAATTGAAGACAGGACATATGGTCATGATGGACCGCTTCATCATGCGAATCCATTCTCGTGGAACATCATCCGCGCCTCGTTCGAAGAACAGAGGTTTCACGCTTTCTTCAAGCAGGTCGTACAGCGCCCTGCTTTCGATGTCGTCCTGGTAGGCCGGATTGCCGTACTCCTCACCGGAACCGATGGCCCAGCCGTTATCGCCCAGGTATCCTTCATCCCACCATCCATCGAGCACGCTCAGGTTGAGCGCGCCGTTCGCGGAGGCTTTCATGCCGGATGTGCCACATGCCTCGAGCGGGCGACGGGGTGTGTTCAACCATACGTCCGCCCCTTGAACCATGTATCTTGCGACATTGATGTCGTAGTCTTCGATGAATGCGATTCTTCCCCGGAACGGCTCTTCTTTCATGAGTTCGACAATTTTCCTGATGAGCTCTTTCCCCGCGTCGTCTGCCGGATGAGCCTTTCCCGAGAAGATAAGCTGGACGGGCCGGTCCGGCTGACCGAGAATTCTTGCGAGCCTTTCCGGTTCACGAAACAGAAGTGTGGCCCGTTTGTACGTGGCGAAACGACGGGCGAAGCAAATGGTCAGTGCATCCGGATCCAACACCTTTTCTGCCTGTTCCAGTTCGCGTGCCGAAGCGTTGCGTGCTTTGAATTGGGCAACCAATCGTCTCCTGGCGAAAGAGACCAGCCTCGTCCTGCACCTCTCGTGGGATCGCCACAATTCGGTATCGGGAATTTTATCGGCCCTTTGCCAGATCTTCTCATTGTCCGGGTCCTCGGTCCATCCCAGACCGAGATACCTATCGTATAATCTCACGAGTTCCCGCGATATGTACGACGGAATATGAACCCCGTTGGTAACGGGGGTAATGGGCACATCTTCCCGATCGGCATTGGGAAAGACTTCGTGCCACATGTCTCGGGTGACACGGCCATGAAGCCTGCTCACTCCGTTGGTTCTCGAGGTGAGTCTCAGGCCGAGAACCGGCATACAGAATCCTTCGGACACGTCGTCCGGGTGCCTCCTTCCGAGGCCGAGAACCGTTTCAAAATCCAGGCCCAGCCTGGCCACGTGATCGCGGAAATATTTTTCCATGAGCTCACGATCGAACACGTCGTTTCCGGCCGGAACAGGCGTATGTATGGTCAGTACGCTTTGACTGGTAACCATTTCTCTCGCCTCTTCAGGGGAGAGGCCCTGCTGTTCCACAAAATAGCGCATCCTTTCCAGGAGCACGAATGCTGCGTGACCTTCGTTGAGATGGTACACGGTAGGCGTTATTCCCATGGCTTCCAGGCCGCGGCATCCACCGATGCCAAGAAGGATCTCCTGCCGAATCCGCATTTCCGCGTCTCCCCCGTAGAGCCGGGCGGTGACTGTCCTGAGACGCTGCGGGTTTTCGGGAATGTCCGCATCAAGGAGAAACAACGGAACACGGCCTATCATAGCCTTGAGAATGCGGCACCAGACCGTTTCTCCCGCAAGATCCACGCTGATCAGAATGGTGGCTCCGGATGAATCCGTCTGGCGCTCCAGGGGGAGCGTGTCGAACTCGGTTCTCGGGTAATATTCTTGCTGCCAGCCTTCAACAGAAAGGCTTTGATGGAAATAACCCTCCTGGTACATGAGCCCGACACCCACCAGGGGCAGATTCAAGTCGCTGGCTGACTTGAGATGATCTCCGGCCAAGAGGCCGAGCCCCCCGGAATACACGGGGAGGCATTCGGTGACGCCGAATTCCAGGGAAAAATACGCCGTAGTGAAGCTGATGGGTTGTTCCAATCGATAATCATATGATCGCGTGCGGTTCATATACGCGCGGAATCGCTGACGAACTCTTTCCGAATGAGCCAGAAATCCTTCGTCCTGACCTATTTCCTTGAGCCTGTGCCGGGATAACCGTATAAGCGTTTGCAGCGGATTGTGATTTGTCTCTTGCCAGAGATGTTCATCCACATAGTTGAACAATTCCACTGCTTCCGTATTCCAGGAGAACCAGAAATTGCCTGCGATTTCCCGCAGGCTCTCGAGTCCGCCCTTCATTGGGGGGATGACCACATATTTCTTCAAAGGCATTTCAACCTCGCAAACATCTGCACATCATGCCGGTACGTTTGGCCGGGGACAACATGACGGGTCGAACTATAGCACATTCTACGGGTTCCGTGGCCGTGATCGATGCCATGGGGATCGGCTGAGCCAAGCGAAAAACTCAATTCAAGGTGCACGTATGTTATCAAAATTGTTACGTCGAAAGTAAACCTTCGGCCAAGTGAATCATTTTGGTCCGAAAAAGTTGACTTCATACCCCAGTATGAGTAAGCATGATACCGAGATTCAAGATTTCATTCCGTTCGGTACCCCGAGGAACGTGTTTGACGATCGCTCTTGTAAAAAGTGTGCATTTCGACGTCCCTACGGTCCGGGATTGTGATTCTAGCCGTTACGAAACGTAGCCAATTCAGGGATTCAGACTCAGCCGATCCCAAAGAAAAGGATTACCGATGCCTACATCAGAAATCTTGCAAGATAAGCTGATCCTGGCGGTGGACGACGAGGAGGACGTCCTGGACATTATCGAGGAGGAACTCTCGGAGGCCGCCAACGTGACTCTGCACACAGCAACAACTTTTGAGAAAGCTCAACAATACCTGGTCTCGTATACGTATGATCTGGTAGTCCTCGATATTATGGGAGTTCGAGGATTCGATCTTTTGCAGATCGCTCACAATGCCGGTTTCCCCACGGTTATGCTCACCGCGCATGCGTTCACCCCTGAAGCCCTCAGGAAATCAATTGAAATGGGCGCAAGAGCGTACTTACCGAAGGAGAAGCTCGGATCGCTGGTGCCGTTCCTGGAAGACGTTCTGAAACTCAATTACCAGACCGCCTGGAAGAAGGCTCTCGACCAGGTGGGGACTCTCTTCAACAAGAAGTTCGGTTCTGATTGGAGAAAAACGCAGGAACAGTTTTGGAACGATTTTGAGAAAAAACTAACCGTTGACGAAGCAGCCATCATCAAGTAGCGAATCGGCAACGTGAAGGTGAAAACGTGGCGGCCGGATTCGCCGTGGACGAGGCGCGCGCCTGATCTCAGGACAGGTGTCGGCATTACGCGCTTCGCACGAGAGCTTTGCCTTGATGGCCCCTTACTTTCCAAATTCGAGAAGGAGTATCTTATATGACCGATGTGGTTATCATTTCCGCGTGCCGGACCGCTATTGGAGAATTCGGCGGCACCCTGCGAGACATGCATGCGGCGACTATCGCCAGTGTGGCCATGAAGGCCGCTGTGGAACGGGCCGGAATTTCTCCGGATATAATTGAGGACGTGCGCTTCGGATGTTGTCTGAATCCCACCGACGCAATGAACGTCACCCGTATTGGCGCACTGATGGCCGGCATCCCCGACTCGGTTCCCGCCGTAACCATAAACAGGGTTTGCATCTCCGGTCTGGAGGCGACACTTTCCGGCGCTGCCATGATACAGGCAGGTGCTGCCGACGTGTTGCTCACGGGCGGTGTCGAGCACATGTCCGGAGTGCCCTATACTCTTGAAAAAGCCCGTTGGGGCACAAGGATGGGCAACGACGTCATAACCGATGCCATGCAGACCGGTTTGCATTGCGGCTCTCACATCCTGCCGTATCCTCAAGACGGTCCGGTGGAATTCTTCCGGGGAAAACCGTACATCATGGGGCATACAGCGGAATTCGTTGCGCTGAAGCTCGGTATTTCGCGAAAGGAGCAGGACGAAATCGCTTTGCGCAGCCACAACAACGTGGAACGGGCAACCAACGACGGTTCGTTCGCTGACGAAATCGTGCCGATTATGGTTCCCCAGCGAAAAGGCGATCCCAAGACATTCGATAAGGACGAGCACTTCAGGCCCGGGCTTACCATACAAGCCTTGGAGAAATTGAGCCCGGTGTTCATCCCCAAGACAGGAACCGTTACCGCGGGAAACGCCAGCGGCATCAACGACGGCTCCGCGGCTTTGATCATCATGTCTGGCGACAAGGCCAAAACGGAGGGTTTCAAGCCTCTCGCTCGAATCAAAGCAGTGGGAATGGGTGCGTGTGACCCGACGATCATGGGACTGAGCCCTGTACCTGCCGTGAACAATCTTCTGAAACGATCCGGATTGACGCTGGCCGACTTCGATCTCATTGAACTCAACGAAGCGTTTGCCGCCCAGTACTTGGGATGTGAGAGAGAACTCAAGCTCAATCGGGATATCACGAACGTGAACGGGTCCGGCATAGGTCTCGGGCATCCCGTAGGATGTACAGGTGCACGACTGATCGTTTCCCTTATTCATGCATTGCAAAAGAGGAAGGGAACTCTCGGTCTCGCAACTTTGTGCGGCGGCGGCGGAGTCTCCATGGCGTGTGCGATTGAACTCATGTAATATGGAGAGAATCGTACTCCACAGCGGGGAAACCGCATACGAACATGACTGAAGCACCCAAGAAAATAAGCGCGAAAGCAATCATGACGGACCTCAAGGGCGAAATGTCCGATTCGGAGCTCATGAACAAGTACAACATTTCGTTTCAGGGCCTGCATGACCTGTTCGGAAAGCTTATTCAGGCTGGGCTTGCAACTCAGGCATATTTTGACAAAAGAGCGGCCAAACAGGCGCGCGTTCCCCCGAAGGAGCAGCCTCGAACGTGCCCGTACTGCGGTTTTACCGGATCCGAATCTTTCGGGGTGTGTCCGCGGTGCAATCAGGACGTGTCCGAATGGTTGGACACCATGGAGTTGACGAAGATTCTCACAGGTTCCTTCGGCGATTGAAACGAAAACACGCGGATTGATACGGATTCGCTTTTTTTGCAGGGACTCGATTCCGGGCACAGGCTGAGGCAGTCCTTCGCTGCGACGACGCAGAGCTGTCTGATCACTTCGCTGAGGAGAGCCCCCGCCCTAGAATCTCAGAAATTTTGTGCCGAATGCGTATGAGATAATCACGGGGGAGACTTCCACGTCTTCCCCGTTTCTTTCGCCGCAACGCGGTTTGCACGGATTCGTGCACGGCTGAATCGCCAGAGATCTTTTTCCGAAGATATTTTTTCTTTCCGAAGCGCTTTTCTACGGCTTTTTCGAGAAACGTATGGCGGCCATGCAAACGGCTCTCGCCAGGAGCATTCACCGGGTATCGGCAGGCGGGAGATATTTCTATACCGAATTTCAGTTATATTATGAATTGTGCCGTACAGTGCGGCCGTTCTTAAAGTATCTCAGCGCTATTCCGTTTGCATTACCCCGGCCCATCGATTATTTCGAATTCTCTGAAATTTTAAAACGCCATGTCACATATAATGGAAAACCCGCCGGGCTCTTGACCGAACCAGTGTCCTGGGTACGGGGATTCATCGGCCGGGAACCGGACCTTGCCGATTATGGCCTTACCCGGCTGCTGGTGTGCACCGATCCGCATATCGCCACCATGCTCATCGCGAACCATATGCATATGGAATTGGGCTGCGCCATTCTGAGCATGTCCGACGCATTGCCTCTGCCTGACATGATATGCGCGATGCTTGCAAGGGCTGCGGATTCACAGGTCTACGTTCTTCACGATTCCGATCTGCACGGCATCATGTTATTCAGACATGCACGGGTGCGACTGCAACTTCCCGAACCCGTGACCGCTCTCGAAGTTGGTTTGAGGCCCTTTCAGTGCCTCAAAATGCACCTGTTCTTCCACAGAACGGATTCGTGGGCACACGATGAAATCCCTGTTCCCAGCGATTGTACCGTTTTCGAAAAAGCATGGATGAAAGCGGGATTGAAAACTGAAATCGCATGCATCCCTCCCGTCGCCCTGTTCAGGCTGCTCCGCCGACGGCTGATTTCCGGCAGGTGATACGCGTATGAGCCGATTCTGCGCTGTTTTCGGGGAAAACCCGGGACGAGAACTCGCTGATATGACAGCGATCCCTGTTTACTCCGATATCCTGTGCTCTTTGGGAATCTTGAGCAATCGGGGGACTCCCGAGGAAAAGCTTCATGAGCTTGAGGAACATGTGTGCCCGAGCCCGGATCGGGGCGGCCGTCTTCAGGGATTTGCGCGTATCGGCGACAATCTTTCGATGATACGTGCATCTCCTTCCGTCAGAACAGGGTCGCCGCAGGATCCCCAATTCCGTTCGAACGGATTCCTGGCCGCTGTGGGGGATGTGGTCCTGCTCAACCGTGGAGAGATCGCTGCTCTGCTGGACGCTTCGAGGGAATGCACCGACGATGAGCTTCTTTTGGGCCTGTATGCACGTTTCGGGGCCATGGGCATGAACCGCGTCAGGGGCATGTTCGCGCTGGCGATCTGGGATGGAAAAGCGGTGACACTGGTGTCTGATTCTATCGGCGCCAGATCGGTTTTCTATACCCGCGCGAAGGGGACGTGGGCAGTCTCCTCTTCGTTGCAGGCACTGCGCAAGTGGAAGCGATTGCACGTTGCCATCAATTACGCGGCAGTCAGGTCCTTTTTGAGCTGCGGGTATTTGTTGGGAGACGAAACCCTCCTGAAGGGCGTGTACAAGCTGCCTCCTGCTTCCTGCATTGTGCTGCGGCCGGGCGGAAGCAGTGAACTAAGCTCCTACTGGGAGCCTTCCGAGGGTCCGTGGGATCCCACCGATCCTCCGGAGGCCTATGCATCGCACCTGATGAACCTTCTGGAAGAAGCGACCTCTCTTTGCCTACCCAAAAACGAGGAAGTGGGCGTTTTTTTGTCCGGGGGACTCGACAGTAGCCTCGTGGCTGCGCTCGCCTGCAGGCTCCATGAAAAACCCGTAAGAACATTTACCATCAACTTCGGGTCCGATTTTCCCAACGAACTTTCGTATGCAGACGAGGTTGCACGCCAATGTGGCACGAAACACGCAGTTTTAACGTATGACGGCAGCCAGGTCGTCGATCGGTTTCAGGACACGATAGCACTCATGGATTGTCCTGTGGGCGAAGGGTTGACCGTGCCCAATCTCCTGCTGTCGCAAGCGGCCGCTGATGAAGGCCTGTCGGTAATACTCAACGGAGAAGGCGGCGATCCCTGTTTTGGCGGGCCAAAGAACATGCCCATGCTATTATTCGAGCTTCATCGAACGGATCCGTCTCCGAACGCGCGAGCCCGTGCATATTTGGCCGCACATCGCCACTGTTACGACGATCTTGCCTCGCTGCTCAATGCGAACGTCCAACGCGAGATGCTCAGCGGCCCGTCCGCGGAATCCCGGTTGAGCTGGTACTTGGAATCGGAACGCATGTCCTCCTACCTTAACAGGCTGATGTGGACGAATCTGCGTTTGAAGGGACCGGGATACATGCTGACGAAGGTGGATTACCTGGTCGCGTCCACGGGCATCCAGGGACGCTATCCGTTGTTCGATCGGCAGATCGTGGAATATTCTTTTATGATTCCTCCCAGATACAAACTCGCGGGTACTGAGGAGAAATGGATACTCAAATGCGTTGCACGGGACATGCTGCCGGATTCCATCCTGGAGCGGCCGAAAAGCGGTATGCGGATGCCCATGAAGCACTGGCTCACTGGTCCGATTCGCCAATTGGCTGAGCGGCTGCTGCTCGATGGTCGAGGAAGATCCCGAGGATTGTTCAATACTGCGGTGATCCGGGCCTGGCTGAATGGACGAGGGGCATCAGCGCAACGCTGCGGTCAAAGACTCTGGTTGGCTCTTACCCTTGAAGCATGGTTGCAGGCATATGTGGATTAGAGGGAAGCCGTTTCCCGGCACGTCTTTGCGTGGGATCGGCCGGCTGTTGGTGCCGGATGCGATCAGCATGTAAGTACTTGCCATCGTGGACCTTTTTTTGCACGAAGTTCTTTCCTGACACCGAATCAAGAACGCATTGTCGGATTGATAAGCCTTCCCTTGCATGCACAATGTTGAAGCAGGTCGTGGCGAGGAGCGTGGTGACGAAGCAATCTCGCTTCGGCGGAAGAGATTGCTTCGGGCTTCGCCCTTGCAATGACAGTCTTCGAATCTTTTTCGCGTAATCAAAACCGACGGAACTTTTGAGAATCCCTATGACACTCACGGGACCTCGTCCCAAGAAGCCTTTAGCGCTCACTGATGGTGAACTGTTTGAACTGGGATTGGTGTGAATCGATGCTGCTGAGAGTGCCACGCTCTAGCTGTAAATTCCGTAAGAAAGATCGGCGAATTTAATCTCATTCTGGACCTTCGTGATGCCGGGGTACTGAAGGACCAGCCGTTCGATTTCTTCTTTGTCATTTTTGTCCAATACGCGGCCGGTTATGGTCACGATGCCTCCGGACGCAACCGCAATGTTCACGTTTCTGATTGCCGAAGAACTCAGACGGGTTCTCATGATGATTTCTATTCTTTTTGCGGTCCCCATATTGGTGAGGTAATCCTTGTTCTGACCGTAATCATCGGGTTTTTCCATTTTGTCCAGTGCGTTCATCACAACTGCTGCAGCAGAGGACGCCTTATAATTGTCAGTATTTATCGTGATATCGTACAGGGACCAGTCGTGCGGGTCTTTGTGAAAAATGAACCTCACGAGATTCTCTCGTTCCTGATCGTATCGCTGGACAAAGTCGTCCGCCTCCGATTCCGAGAACCCGTATCTTTCCATGACCCGCCGAATTCTGGTGCCGAACGGAGCCACTATGCGCACTTTGAAGACACCCGGAACTCCCGCAAGCGTGATCTGGCTTCCCCTGCCCACCATGACCACATTCCCGCGAGCCGCTTCTTCGAACGTGAGCGCCTCAAACAAGCTGGTGTACACGGGACGGTCATAAAAAATTCGTTCCCACACACCTGGTCCATGCTCGGATTCGTACGCGGAACACGCGTCTTTGTATTCCGGATCACAATTCTGGGCGAGCTCATGGACGCGATCCCGTCCAATGAGCTCCAAGCCAAGGTTTCGAGCCACCATGGCCGCAATCACGTCGCCATACGATCCCACCTGCCTTGATATGGCCAGTATCGCCATGCTCACCCTCACAGCCCAAGTTTGCCCGAGAAGGTAGCACAAACCGCTATCGCTGGCCACAAGGAATCCCGGAAGTGACCGGCCGGGGCTTCTTGTTCGGGGCTTCGTGACGATCATCCAGTCGTTTGAGTTTCGGAGAGGCTGGCGATCGAGTGCATCGGGCTCGAATCTGGACAGATGGCTGCCCGGTACGGCACGGGAAACATGTTCGCGGCTGTTCCTGGCGAGCCTGGCTGACGGAATCATTCCTTTGAGTAGGAATCATGCACAGGTTTCCTACCCAACGGTAGGTTTTCGTCGCAAGTTTTCCGACTTCAGGAGCCCGGAACCATGAGAATTGGCCTGTGGCAATCTTGGCACGTCTTTTGCTCATCGCACGGTAGACGTGTGCGACGGTCCCTTGGATCCTCTGAAAGGATCTTTCCGTAGTCGCCGCTCACTATCTGACGTGAGGTGTCCGGGAATATGACCAGGCAAGAAGTTATAGCCGAACTCGCGCACAACGGTTATCAACCGTTCATGAGACCGATTACCGGTTCCGTGATCACGGCGGAAGCATGGACAAGCCGTGCCAGGGATAAGCGTCTCGTAATCCTCCTCTTCCGGAACGACACGGAGGAAATGATGGATCTGCACGATATTCCCGAAGACGAGGAGAACCGGCCGGATGTGGAAGCATTCATAGAGGATTTCCGCGAGAACGTGTTCCGGCCTGCCGGGAGACTGCCTGAAGTTGGGAATCTTCACGCGGTGGGTTGATGGTCATGGTTTAATTCATTCACCTCTGTCACGAGATCTGCCTCTTGTACGAGAGATTCAATGGCATTGCCCCCGGCAACAATCACGTGCAAGGTATCAGGCCGCTCCAGAAGACGACGAGTCACTTCTTTTTCTCCTACCATGCCCTGCTCTATCAAATGCGACAATTCAAAGAGCACGAACAAATCGAACTCGCCCGAATTCATGCGATAAACAGTGTTTCGCCATAGTTCCACTGGTCGGTCGCCGGTGTCGTTAGCCGCAGCACAACCCAGATCCCCGTTCATGCCGTAAATTTCAAGCGAATCGAACGATTGCTTCAAAGACAGGAGTTCCCGGTACTTCCTGAATCCCGGATGAAATTGGACCACGCAGATCGACAACCCTTGCCCCAGCGCTCGCAGCACCTGACCGACTGCGGAAAACCCGCTGTCAGCAGAGTGGCCCGTGAAGACCAGAAGTAATCCCTTTCCCATTGACACTCCTGAATGGCGATCGGGGCTCATATGAAATTTCTTGAGTACCATACAACTACTCATACGCATTCGCCACAAGATTTATAAGATTGCCGGGCTGGGGGCTCTCCTGAGCGAAGTGATGAGACGCCTCTGGGTCGTCCGCAGCGAAGGAGTGCCCCCAGCCTGTGCCCAGAATCGAGTTACCTGTAAAAAAGCGAATCCGTATCAAGAGGCAAATTCGCCGACGCGAGCCACTTATGAAAGCGATCCCCCGGATAATACGCCGAGCGTGACCGGGCAGACAGCCGGACCGTAGTACCAACAGGGAAACGGTGCAAATGTATACTGTTGATGACACATTCTTGCACGAAGTATCATTTTCTTGACGGTGTCCTGTGGCGCGATTAATGTTACATTAAGACAAATAGAAGGGAGAACCCATATGGAAGGCTCGCACGAACACGAACACGTACATAGTCACGAGCACGAGCATTGTCATGATCACAACCACGAACACGCGGGTTTGAGACATTCACATGATCACTGCCACACGCATAGTCACGACCACGAGCACAGTCATACTCACGAGCATCAACACGCAGGAGAACCGGAGCACGAACACGAACACGAAGACTATCATGGTGAACATCAACATGCCCACGCAGGGCACGAAGGCCAAGCTCACGAACACGCTCATTCGTAAAGAGTTAGCGTATGTCAGAAGAAAATGATCGCTTCCGACGAACCTGCGCTTGCCGTGCGAAGGGAGGGATTTGTGCGGGGATAAAGCGGGCCGCCAATCACGCATCTCATCGGTCTTCAGTTGGTTGTGTGCAGTTTTAGTCGCTTCTCACAGCTGTTTCTATCTTGATGCCATACTTCTCAATTTTTGCGAGCAGGGTGGGTCTGGACAAGCCCAACAATTTGGCAGCCTGAGATCTGTTGCCACCGGTGATGTTCAGCGCTTCCGTTATGAGGAGACCGGCGAACCGGTCAATGACATCGCCGAACATCTTTTCTCCGCCTTCAAGAGTCAAGGATCTGCGCACCCACTGGCGGATGGTTTCGTCTTCACGTTCAGGAATAGCTTCTCGTGCGGCGGTCTCTCCTTTGATTGCCTGGGAGATCTCTTCCGCGCTGATGGGCGCTCCTCTGCTGAAAATCAGTGCTTTCTGGACGGTATTGGCAAGTTCTCGAACGTTTCCCGGCCACGAATAATTGCACATGACTTTCATGGCTTCGTCAGTGATGCCGGGACTGTCGATGCTCATTTCTTTGGCGAATCTCTTGAGAAAATGTTCTGCCAGCATAGGAACGTCGCCGGAGCGTTCCCGGAGCGGGGGCAGCCTCAGGGTTACCACTTTGAGTCGGTAGTACAGATCTTCCCGGAATCGTCCTTCGGAGAGAGCGGCTTCCAGATCCCGGTTCGTAGCGGCAAGGACTCGCACATCCACCGGGATGGGAGATCTGCCACCGAGTCGCTCTATGCTTTTCTCCTGGAGCAATCGCAGAATTTTTGCTTGAATACTGAACGGCATGTCTCCGATTTCATCGAGGAGAACGGTGCCGCCGTTTGCTTGTTCGATCTTTCCCACCCGCCTGGTCACCGCACCCGTAAACGCCCCTTTTTCATACCCGAACAGTTCGCTTTCCAGCAGCGTCTCGGGAATAGCCACGCAGTTGATAACCAGAAACGGCTTATCCTTGCGAATACTGTGCTGATACAGGGCCCGGGCCACCAGTTCCTTGCCCGTCCCCGACTCTCCGCGGACCAGCACGGTGGCATCAGTCGAGGCGACGCGGCCGATTGCCTTGTAGACCTCTTGCATTGCCTTGCTTCGGCCGAATATTGCCTCAGTGGACGTGCCTTCAGGCACGACGTCCATTTCTACCCGAGAACGCATGAATCTGCCCGCTTCCAGTGCCTTTTCGATGGAGACGAGCATTTCGGGGATCTCGAATGGTTTCAGTACGTAGTCGAACGCTCCGAGCTTTGTTGCTTCTATGGCCGTATCCGTCGTCCCGTAGGCCGTCATTACGATTACCGGAAGTTTCGGTTCCGTCTCGTGCATTGCCTGAAATGCTTGCAGGCCATCCATTCCGGGCAAGCGGACATCCATGATGACGAGATCCGGAACATTGCTCCTGACAATCTCCACTCCGCCTTCCCCGGTTGGAGACGTCCTCACCGTATGTCCTTCCGCGGTCAGAAGCCGCTCAAAGCTGTGCCTCAGTTGCGCGTCGTCGTCGACTATCAGGATTGTTCCCACGATTGTACCTCTTTTTCGGGAAGCGAAATGACGAACGTGGCGCCTTCGCCCTGCTTGGATTTGAGGTCGAGCCAGCCGCCGTGTTCCTCCACAATGCGGGTTGCGATACTGAGACCAAGACCGGTTCCTTCCTCTTTCGTGCTGAAGAAGGGCTGAAACAGCTTTTCCTGAATGGCTTCGGGGACGCCTGGGCCGTTGTCACTGACTTTTATCACCGCGACCGGCCCGAGATTACCATTTGAGCTTTCTTCTTCGGTAATGATTATGGAACCGCCGTCCACCATGGCTTCGCACGCGTTCACCACAAGATTTACGAGCACTTCTTTCAGTTGGTCAGGGTCGGCGGTAATCTCCGGCAGGCGTTTTGCTCGTCGCACCTCCACTTGTACCTCGTACGATTCGAGCCTGTGGTGGAGAAGCTGGATCGCCATATCCACGCAATCCGATGGGCTGGTCTTCTGCATTTTCAACTTGGGCGGCCGGGAAAATTCCAGGAAATTTCCGACAATGGTATCGATGTGCCTGATCTCTTCTGAAATGACCTCAAAATCGTCTTTCTGGGTCGCAGTGAGTGCGAGAGTTCGTTCCATGGAGAACAGCCTCATTTTCACTGAGGTCAACGGATTGCGAACGCTGTGCGCAACACCTGCCGCAAGCTTGCCTACCAATGCCCATTTTTCCGCCTGCTGAAGATGCTCTCTGCTCCACTTGAGCTTGGTTTTCGTCTGATCCACGTCCTGGATCAGATCCTGGAATCGGGCGCTTAGGGCTTCCATCTCATCGGCCATCATATTCTTGGCGCTCCCTCGCCGGTCATCCGGTTCCAACGCCAGTTGCCTGATTGGTTGCAAAATATGCGTTATCAGGAAGTATGCGAGCAGTGAGCCAAGCATAACGACACTCACGAGAGCCGCCAGCGCGAGCATCTTTATCAGTTCGGCACGGCCTCTAATTTTCTCTCTGGCTACGACGATCTTATCTTCGTACGCCTTCTTATATTGATGGCACAGATCGATTATTTGGAAAAGTTGCTCTCGCGCCTTCTTGTGAAGTTGAAACCCTTCCTGTTTTTTTCCTTGATCATACAGTTTGATTACTTCGTCCCGCGTATGGGCGTATCGAACATACTGGGAATCAATCTCATTGAGGATGGCCCGCTCCCGATCCGTGTCCGCCCATTGGCGCGCTTTGCGCATCCAGGTTTCGAAGCCGTGGTGATACTTTTCCAGTTGTTTCAACCACTCGGCATCGCCGTCCTGGAAATAATACGTCACATACCCCTTTTGCATGATCAATCCGTTTTCCAGTTCCTGCGACGCCTGTAGTGCCTGCACATCCGCATCGATGATTGCGGAAAAGAACCGGTCCATAAGATACGTGTATCCAATCGATACCAGTCCTCCCCCGATAGTGATGAGGACCAGTGTGGATACCATAAACAGTATCCTGGTTCGCAAACTGATTCGTTTCCACATAAAACCGGCCTCCTACGGGACGGACGATGTCTCTGTCACAGTTCCTGGAAAAACCTATCGCCAACTCATTGAGCAGTCAATGACGTCTAGGTTTGGCCTCCGGCCGGGGACCAATGTTCAAACCGGAACATCCGAGTATCGAGAAAAGGAGTTTCGCAAACAGGTCTTGCAGCAGAAGCCCAGACATCCGCACAGGGACCATTCCGGCTTCTGGTGGTAGTTTCCTGCGAAATTCGGTGAAACAGGCTACATGATACTTGATCTAAGACGAACCGGGGGCTAATCGAAAAGCCCCGGATCGCCCTTGTATCGTCCGAGGCTTTCGGCAAAACAGGCTCCCTGCGGTTATTTCCGATCGAAAAACAGTTGAGGTACCTGGAAGGGGATAGGCCCGTGTTCTTTGATCCACGCCTCGTGCTCCTTATTCCATTCTTCCAGTTTCGCAAGCCTTTTGGCTTCAAGTTCCCTGGCCTCTTGTACGAAACTCTTTTTTTCGTGAACTTCCGTCATTCGGGTTAACCTCCGTCGTATTCCTCGGGCTTTGCTGGGGTGGGCCCGATAATTCAGCTTGGGTATTTTATTCGCAACGCGAGAACGGGTCAATTCGAAAAAGATCTGCAGATGCATCCGTAAAGAGTGTGCCGCCCATACTCCCTCCCAGAAACTTCTATCGTGCTCCGGCATCTGCATTTCCGGTGAGGAAATGCAGATGCCGGCGAGTGCTAATAGTTCTTGAGGTGGGGTTCGGGGAGGAACGTCTTACATGAAGTTCCTCCCCGATTTCACGTATTTGAAAACGCATTGGTATCACTGCGAGCGAAGCAATTCATGCCCCTTAATACCGGATTGCCTGATCCTTTCGCTCATCGCGATGACTCGGAAACGACGGTTCCCTTGCGAGACTGAATGACTGCTCTGCAGGCAATCACCGGACGCGGTTGGCGGAATTTTGCCGAACCATGGCGGGAATCCTCGATCTCATCCTATTGACCGCTGTGAGCGAAACCGCGATCGCAATACAAGCGACATCGAGCCAGAACTGTTCCGGATAGATCCGTGCAACATAGAACTGATATATTTTTTCCCACACGTCGAAGCGAGGAGAAGGTTCCAAAGAGCCGAGAAGCGGCCAAAACAATACCTGGGGTTTCGTGAAATCACTGGCAAGATGGGTGAGCCACATCACGGCACCAGAAATCAGGATGCCTGCCGAAAGTCGAAGCCTCGGCGCAAGTACCCATGCGATTCCCGCAATTGCGGCGAAAGCCGCCAGAGAATGCCCCACCCCTCTGCCGGGAAGAGAGAAGAAAAGGCTCATGGGCTTATCAAGAATATCCGGAAACAGGCTCGCAGCAACGAGGAATAGAACATTTTCCCGAGAAAAATATGTCTGCTTCGCGATTACTGCAAGTGCCGCATGTCCTAGAATCATGCAGCCAGTATACGCGCTCACGGCTTGTGCCGCAACCCCCGGACGGACTGGTGCTATAGGGATTCTCAAAAGTAATGTCGCTCTTGATTACGTGAAAAGATTCAAAGATTGTCATTGCGAGGGCAAAGCCCGAAGCAATCTTCAACTGACAAAAACTGAGATTGCTTCGTCGCTCCGCTCCTCGCAATGACATGATTGGACCATCGGCGTGCGGGCCACAACTATGAGAAAATCCGACACAGTTTTCGAGAACTACTATAATGCGGTTTAAGGAGAGGAAGGGGCATGGGAGAGCCTTCTTGACACCAGGAAGGCTTCTCCCGCAATGATTCGACCACCAGGATTAATGAGAAGACAGAGGCATCGGACCTGGTTCCGGCATACGAGGCGGCATCGGGCCGTTTGACGCCATCGGCGGGGGCGGAGAGGCGCTGGGATAGATGAGCCCTACGGGCAACTGGCACTTTCCCGGATCCGGTTCAGGAACCTGAGGTCCCTGGTAGAAGCCGTTCACGTCCCAGCCCCACAGGGGGTGGGACCAGGAACCGATATATTCCGGAGCAGGCCTGAAACCGTGAAGTCCCTTGAAATTGCTGATCGGAGTGTTCACTACATGCATGGTGTTGCCGTATCCGTGGGGAAGCCACGACATGCTTGCGGGGGCGTTGGGAGCAAACGGGTCTGCCAACCCCGGCCGCGGGGCAATGAGAAAGATGGCAGAGCACAGGACCATGATTACGAGCATTATCGGGTGACGGGACATAAAGCCTCCTCGATAAATCAAACAAATTTGCCATATTATATCCAAACAATAGAAACTATGTCAAGGAATAAGATAGCCAAGACCCAGATTGCTTGGCTGCGTTCGCAATGAAGAAGCCGGGCTCCCCTGCTTGATGAAAACTTGGGAAGAGGCTCAAATGGTCGGTCATGTACGGTATTTATGGGTCAGCATGCAAGCAGCAGCTTCACAGCCAGGTGTTCATGGTCTCGATCTCACACTTAATTGGTAGTCAGGCTTCGCTCTATTTCCCGAACAATTTTCTCTTTCAATTCTGCAAGGGACATGCGGATTTTCAGTCCTGCGGCATTTCGATGGCCTCCACCGCCAAGCGCCTTCGCGATGGAAGCCACGTCCAGATCTTTCGATCGAAAACTTGCCCGTATCAAGTTGTCCGACATTTGTGTCAAGAGAACTCCTGCTCGGACTCCGCGACTTTCGCGTAAGCGGTTTACCAGATTCTCGGTGTCTGCCATGGACGCGGAGAGTCGTTGAAAGTCTTCCTCATAGAGGGTGCTGATCAGGAGCTTTCCTTCCAGGAGAATTTCGATTCTCTCGAGCATCAGGTTTTCGAGTTGCAACCGGTTCAAGGGATACTCCTCGAACAGCGGCCGAGTCACCTCGTACGAATCGATCCCGGGAGAAAGCATTTCAGCAGCTATTTTCAGGGTCTCACTGTTCACTCCGGCAAACCGGAAACACCCGGTGTCCGTTATGAGTCCTGTGTAGAGGCATTTCCCCACATGTGCCGAAGTCCTGTAGCCCATTTCTTTCAGAATTCGGTGCACAAGTTCAGCAGTGCTCGTCGCGGTGGGTTGCACGAAGTTGACGTCCCCGAATCCCGGGTTTGTGGGATGATGATCAATGTTTATGATCTTCGATCTGTCGAGGAGCGAGGAAATGTTTCCGGAAATCCGGCTCCGTTCCGCCACATCCAGACACACGATCCAGTCCGGTAACCACGGTAGTCTCGCCGCATCCGTCACGATGTGTTCGAATCCCGGCAGGAATGAATAAAGGTCTGGCGGCCTGTCGTTGGACAACGGGCGGGCCGATTTTCCCATCTCGGTCAAAGCGAGGTACATTCCCAGGAGTGAACCTACGGCGTCTCCGTCCGGATTCACATGGGTCACTATGACGAAACGGTCTTCCGTTTTGAGGATATGTGCAATTGCTTCAGCATTCATCTTCGGACTTCGGTTCCAGCTGTTTCAGCAGTCTGTCGATACGGGAAAAATTGTCAAATGACGTGTCATAAAAAAACGAGAGTTCGGGAATGTATTTGAGATCTAACTCCGAACGAAGCTGCCGTCGGATGAATCCTGCAGCATTTTCAAGTCCTTTCTTGTGGTCTTCCCCTTTGCCGTCGGTCAAACTGCTGAAATAAACGGAAGCCGACTTGAGGTCGCCGCTCATGCGCACTTCGGTTATCGTAACCCCTTGAACCCGGGGATCCTTGATCTTCAAGACCACGATTTCCGAAATCGCCTGCAGGAGAAGTTCTGAAACACGATCTTTTCTGAAACTCGGCATGTTCCGCAGTGTTCTTCTTGATTCCGCAAGGAGTTTAGATCACGAATGATTTAGTAATGAACGATTTCAATCCGAGTATCCACCACTTCAGCGAGATAGAGGTTTTCCACAAACCGGGCTATGGTGTGCAGCATGGTGTGTGCATGCCCGCTATCATTGGTTACCACGGCATAAGCTATCGTGGAACGCTGCCATTTGTCCTGATCGCCCACTTCCGCAATTGAGAGATCGAACTTGCTCCGGACTCTGCCGAGAATGCTTTTTATTACCTGCCTCTTGGCCTTGAGCGATGAGGAGTTGTGAACCATGAGTTCCAGTACGCCGACACCAACAACCATGAATCGCATTCCACAGGGAGTTCAGAGGAATTTCCGTGCCGCTTCAGCACCGAAATCCCGGGCCCCGTCAGGAAAGTTTCGCGCTCTCGCGCTCTATCGTAAAAGCTTCGATCACGTCGCCGAGTTTGACGTCCTTGTAATTGTCGAGGGCGAGACCGCATTCATAACCCTGAACCGCCTCTTTGATGTCGTCCTTGAAACGTTTCATGGATGAGATCTTGCCCGTGTAGATCACGACGCTGTCGCGCAGCAGGCGCACTTGATTGGAACGTTCTATCTTGCCGTATACGACGCGGCATCCAGCCACTGTGCCAACTTTGGGCACATGAAAGGTCTGGATTACCTCGCATCTGCCCTGGACGGTTTCTTTCTCGATGGGTGCGAGCATTCCTTCCATGGCTTTTCGCACTTCTTCAATGGCTTCGTAGATCACGTTATAGACGCGAATGTCTACCTTTTCCTGCTCCGCCAACTGGGATGTTTTGGGCGTAGGTCTGACGTTAAAGCCGATAATTATTGCGTGAGACGCGCTCGCAAGCATCACGTCAGATTCTGTTATCGCTCCCACGCCGCCGTGTATGATTCTTACCTTTATTTCCTGGCTGGTGATGCCGAGCAGTGCTTCTTTCAATGCCTCTGCGGAACCTTGGACATCTGCCTTGATAATAATGTTCAGTTCCTTGGATTCCTGAAGCTGCATGCGGGCCATGAGGTCTTCAAGGGACATGGGCCCGGTTGCCGCGAGGTCATGCTCGCGCTGTTTGTGTACGCGGTGCGTGACTATCTGGCGGGCAATCTTTTCCTCTTCGACGACAGAGAAGAGCTCGCCCGCTTCCGGGACGCCTGTGAAACCGTGAACTTCCACCGGGGTTGCGGGACCCGCCTCTTCGACGCTGCGGCCCTCGTGGTCGAGCATGGCCCGAACTTTACCCGAATGAACTCCGGCAACAAAGGCATCCCCGAGTCTCAACGTTCCTTCCTTGACCAGGACAGTGGCAACCGCTCCCTTCCCTTTGTCAAGACGGGCCTCGATGACGTTGCCGGATGCCTTCTTGTTGGGATTGGCCTTCAGTTCCATGAGCTCTGCCTGGAGGAGAATTGTATCGAGGAAATCTACTATCCCCGCTCCTGTCTTCGCGCTCACGAAATTGAAGAGCGTGTCCCCTCCCCACGATTCAGGGATGAGATCGCGTTCGCTCAGTTCTCTCATGACCCTATCTTTATCCGCTTCCGGTTTATCGATCTTGTTTACGGCTACGATGATGGGAACGTTTGCAGCGCGCGCATGGTTGATGGCTTCCACCGTTTGATCCATGACTCCGTCATCCGCTGCTACCACCAGCACCACGAAATCCGTGACTTGAGCTCCTCGGGCCCGCATGGCAGTGAACGCCTCATGGCCTGGAGTATCGAGGAACACGAGTTCGCCCTTATCGACTTTAACTTTGTAAGCTCCGATGTGTTGCGTGATACCGCCGGCTTCCTGATCGGTCACGTGGGTGGAGCGTATCGCATCGAGCAGGGAGGTTTTTCCATGGTCAACGTGTCCCATAACCGTGATAACCGGGGATCTGGATACCAGATTCTCATGGGTGTCTTTGATTATGGCGGGCATGAGATCGACTTCCTGCTGTTCGGCTGGTTCCGCTTCGAATCCGAATTCTGAAGCGACGATCCCTGCAGTTTCGAAATCGACTCCTTCGTTTACGGTTGCGGTCACTCCCAATGTCAATAAGTGTTGGATCACTTCAGAAGATTTTACGCTCATTTTGTGCGCCAGGTTCGACACGGTCACCAGATCGGGCAATTTTACCCGCCGTTTGCTTGCTCTGGGGGTCGTGATCTCCGTCTTGCGCTTAACCTTCTTGCCTTTACTTCGACGGCCGTAACGGCTTCTCTCATCATAAAGATCGGCTCGAAGCACAACTTCCCTGCGCCGGCGAACCTTTCCCTTTTCTTCCTCAATCCGTTCTTCCTGAACGTCCTTCACTTTTCGCGCTTTTTGCTTCTTTTTCCGATCCTCGGCCGTCTCCGGGAGTGGAACGGGAACTACTTCGTGCGGCTCCACGCGTCGCGGCCCCGGTGCCGGAGCGATAATCCTGGGCGGTTCATGCCGCTCACGCCTTTCGTACCTGTCGGCCGCGGGGCGGTCAGGTCGGTCGCCCCCCTCGGGCCGTTCCGGCCGTGCAGGACGCTCAAACCGTTCAGGTGCGGTGCGCTCCTGCCTGTCGGGCCGTTCAAATACTCGCTCAGGTTCTCGTGCCGGCTCTTTTCTGAGTTCCACCTTTCCGATGATCTGCGCGGGCTGCATCCTTTTTTCTTTCTTTTTCTTCTTCTTTGCGCCTCTGTCGTCTGCAGCTCTTCTGTCATCGGAAGATAAGGGTATGGGACCGGCAGTTTCGCGACCTTCCCTGGGCTGTTTTTCTCCAATCACTCCCTGTCTGTCCAACGAAGGTTCCTGACTGTCTTCCGGGACTTGTGCGACTGATTTGCTCTCGACTTGACCGAGCGACGGTGTATCTTCAAGAGAAGCAACTCGGCTTTCCGGTATTTCAGGTCCAGCTGTCTCCAGCCTTTCCGATTCTGAGAACGGCTCTTCGGCACGTTCGGGCCTGGCGGAAGACTCACTGTCTGGGGCCGATTCAGATTGCGCCGAGACAGCAGGTTCGGGCTTGGGGGGTGCCATCTCGATAATTCTGGCCGCCTCCGGCTTCTTGACTTTCTTGGCAGGCTTCTTGAAAGGTTCTCTTGTTGCCTCGAGTGCCTCAGCCTCATGCGAAACCGGACCTGCCATATACGACAGGTCTTCAGGGGCGCCCGCGGCCATTCCTGCCGCTTCTTCCTTGTCCGAATACGGCTGCGCGTTGGGTTTCATCCTGCGCCGGATCACCGTGGGTTTGATCCTTTTTTCCACGACTTCTCGTTGAGGCAGCATGCTCACAAGTTGAGCACGCAGGGCAGCAGGGTCGTCCGTCTCCAGGGGGCTCTCCGGACCTTCCACTTCGAAACCCATGATAGCGAGTTCCCTGAGCAAATCTTCGTTTTTGACCTTTAAGTCACGGGCCAGGTCATCAACGGTCAACATGGTCATCCAGTCATCCCTTCTTTTTCGTGGCCTTCAGCAGTGCCTCTTTAGATGAGGGAACCGAGATTTTCCCTCGGAGGGCCCTCGCCAAAGTTCCCTTTCTCAGGGCCAGTTCCGCACATTTTTCATCAGGGCACACATAGCATCCACGTCCCTGCGTTTTGTTTTTTTGCGAGGACACAACCAACTCGTCTCCACTGATAGCCAGCCGTATCAATTCTTTCGCGGGTCTGCGCCCCCGGCATCCTACGCACTGCCGGATCGGCACGTGTCCCCGTTTCATGCACTCTGCCTTGCCTCCCTGCGCGAAGCCTTCGCTTTGCCACGCTTGGGAAGTTCTTCCTCGTCCGCCGACTCTTCGTCGGTTGTTTCTTCGGTTTCCGTGTCAGCCGCCTGAGCCGTCTCCTCCGTTTCAGAGTCGGATTCCGTCTCAAATTCTTCGTCTTCGTATTCTTCCTCGGGCGGATTGGCAAGGTAACGCAGGGCCCCATGCAGGAGCAACTTACCTTTCTCGTCTGTTATTCCCATGAAACTGGTAAGTTCCGCAAGGGTCGCCTTTGCGATATCCTCCGGATTTCTGTATCCGTTGTCAAAGAGTATCGTAGCGGTTTCCTCGTCCATGCCATCAATCGACAGAAGTCTCTCGAACGATTCACCGGTAATCTTGTCTTCCTTGGACTCGCTTCTGACGTCGATCTTCCATCCGGTCAGCTTGGCAGCAAGCCTCACGTTCTGTCCCTTCTTGCCTATTGCGAGGGAAAGCTGATCATCCGCGACAATGACTTCCATGGTGTTGGTGTCCGAATCGATGATCACCTTGGATATTTCTGCAGGCTGAAGGGCATTACACACGAAATGTGCTGAATCGTCGTTCCAAGGAATGATGTCTATTTTTTCGCCCCTGAGTTCCTGTACCACAGCCTGAACTCGAGAACCTTTCATGCCCACGCATGCGCCCACGGGGTCCACATCGGCATCCGAGGATCGAACGCCGATCTTGGCTCGCTGACCGGGTTCTCTTGCGGCGCACATGATTCTCACTATTCCTTCGGCAATTTCCGGAACTTCTTGCTCGAACAGCTTCACGAGAAACGTAGGATTTGACCGTGAAAGGATGATCTGGGGATCTTTCTGGGTCCTCCTGACATCCAAGATAAGCGCCCTGATTCGGTCTGCCTGCCTGTAGGTCTCCCGAGGAATCTGCTCGCTGTACGGGAGGATAGCCTCGCCTCGGCCGAGGTTTACGATGATATTTCGCTTCTCGAAGCGCTGGACCATACCTGTTACGACGTCACCTTTGCGGTCTTTGTATTCAGCGTAAATATTTTCCCGCTCGGCATCCTTCACCTTTTGAATGATAACCTGTTTAGCCGTTTGAGCAGCGATTCTCCCGAAACTTTCCGTCTCCATTTTTACGCCGAGCTGGTCGCCGATTTCAGCTTCCGGATCAAGTTCCCGTCGAGCGGTGTCCAGATCGATCTGAACTGTGGAATCTTCCACGTCTTCAACCACGTCTTTGAACAGGAACACTTCCACTTCACCGGTCTCATCACTATATTGAGCTTCCAGTTCGACCCTATTTCCGTACTTTTTTCTCGCTGCTGATACCAGTGCCGCTTCCAGGGCTTCGACGAGCGTATCTCTTGCAATTCCCTTTTCTTTCGCTACCTGGTCTATCATTCGGTTCAAGTTGATTCCCATGATCAATCCCCCGTGCCCTCGGCTCCTCTTCGCAAGTCCCGGCGAAACAGTTCTGATTCCGGAAGGTCCAGCCGTGCTTTATCGAGATCTTCCGCGTGAATTTCTATGATGTTGTGGTCTATTTCCACGAGAATTTTAGAATTATCCATTCCTTTGAGAATTCCTTGAAAATTGCGTCTACCGCCAATCTTCCGCCGAGTCTTGATTCGAACCGGTGAACCGGCAAATCGATTGAAATCCTTTTCCTTCCTCAGCACCCGGTTGATTCCCGGAGACGACACTTCCAGCACATACGCTTGCTGTATGGGATCTTTGATGTCAAGCAAAGCCCCGACTTGTCTGCTCACGAATTCACAAGCATCCAAAGTAACTCCACGATCCGAATCGATGTATAACCTAAGGACCCACCTGCCCGCTTCGAGCTTAAACTCGATTTCGGCCAACTCGATCCCTTCAGGCTCCAATATGGGCTCTATGAGAGCCCAAAGCGACGATATGAGTTCCCGGTCCATACGTGCACTTCCGGGGTTGATGCGTTATCCGACTTCACGTTTTTCGCCGGGCATAATAAAAAACCCGGGATCGAAACCCGGGTGGTCTTCACCACTCACTGGAGCGGGCAACGGGGCTCGAACCCGCGACATCAAGCTTGGGAAGCTTGCACTCTACCAACTGAGCTATGCCCGCATCACTCACAAATTAGCAACGGGTGCCCTGTATGTCAAGCACTTTTAATTTCTTCAAAGGGACAAAAACAGTTGCTTAGGCGGGTTATCTTCAACTCTAGGCAACTGACTGAAATGCCTAACCTATTTTGTCGCTACACCGCCGCAGCGTTTCTTCTTTCCCGGAGATACGCGCTGACGAATCTCTGAACGGTGGAGGAGATATACTGCTCGGATCCCGCGGCTATTTTCTTGAGATCAAACGTAAATTCCAGAATGCCTCTGATCGCTTGCAACCCCTCTGCGGACTTCCGTGTGCCTTGAAGATGCTCTCCTTTAACATAGTATCTGCAACGGCGCATCATCGAATCGCCCTTGAAGGGCCAGGAATCCTTCCACGAAAATATTTCACACAGCACGCTACCCGCGGGGCCGGACCTGAGAACATCAGGATCCAGCCGCATTCCCACGCCGCATTCCAGGAGGTGGAAAATGCTCTGCACATAATCCACGTCGGTGATCACCAGACCATACAGATGCCAATCTTGAACCGTATCGGCAATAATGCGCTGGCGATCGGGAGAAATCTCCGTCCACGCGGGACAGAAGAATGCCTTGCAGGCCAGGCTGCCGTAATGGCACAGACCCCGCAGATCGATGCCCCCGTTTCCCGGGGACGACGGATGAAGCATGCAACCGACGATTCGATGCTCGGGATCGAGATATCCCGTGAATTCGCACACGTGAATGATTTCTTCGACAGGAGTAACGGCCTCTCTGGTTCGGATTACGTCTTTGAACTGCTCGAGCGCATCAGGAGATTTCTGAGTACGGCCAAACACGAGAGTACGGAATGTCAGTTTTTCTTCAAGCCGGGCTCGTCTCGCATCAGGCACGTTGTACAGGCCGCAACAGGCAGCACATGATTTGTGAGAGTCAGGGCGACAGAGGTTCAACGATCTACCCCCGAACCGCATATGACGATTCGCGTCCGGATGTATGAAGAATGCCCGTGTCCACGCAGATACATGTGCAAACTCGCGAATCCAGGTAGAGCAGTTTGCCCATGACATGAAGTCCGCAGGGCCCTTTCACGGCTAAAAAGGACCCTCCGGACACTTTCCCGGACATCCCGGTCACTCTTTTCGGCAACTGCTGGCGTTGAAGCTTATCCAGCCTATTGCGCCGCATAGTCATAAAACCCGCGGCCGCTCTTTTTACCGAGGTATCCTGCCTCGACGTATTTTCTCAAGAGGGGGCACGGCCGATATTTGGGATCGCCGAGGCCGTCGTACAAAACGTTCAAAATGGCAAGACACGTGTCAAGACCGATGAAATCAGCAAGAGTGAGGGGTCCCATGGGGTGGTTCATCCCCAGTTTCATCACTTCGTCAATTGCCTCCGCAGTGCCTACCCCTTCAAATAGTGCAAACACGGCCTCATTGATCATGGGCATGAGAACCCGGTTTGCGATAAATCCGGGGAAGTCCTGCGCTTCAACAGGAATTTTTCCGAATTTCTTGGATAACTCCACCGTGAGATCCGTGGTTTCTTTGTCTGTGGCCAGACCGTTGATGACCTCCACCAGCTTCATGACCGGCACCGGATTCATGAAATGCATACCGATGAATTTTTCGGGTCTCTTGGTCATACTGGCCAGCTTTGTGATGGAAATGGAAGAAGTATTACTCGCCAGGACCTTTCCCACCGGCACAATATCATCGAGGGAATGAAAAACGGCTTGCTTGATTGCAAGATCTTCCAGGACCGCTTCCACCACAAAATCCGAATCTGCGAAATCCGCCAGATTCGTGCTGCCTTTGATCCGGCCCAAAATGGCCGCTTTCTCCGTCTCGCTCATTTTTCCCTTGGATACGGAGCGATCCAGATTTTTTTCGATCGTTCTCAGTCCCTTATCCACGAATTCCTGCTTCACATCGTTCATGATAACTTGAAGACCCGCCGACGCAGCCACCTGTGCGATTCCGTTCCCCATCTGGCCGGCTCCCACGACTCCAAAAACTTTGACCTCCATTACATTCCTCCCTTATTCGGATGCAATCGAAACCCAACAATCATGTTCGAGATTTGAAGGCCTCACCTTAACATAGAGAGCCTGGGGAAATAAATCGTCATTTGATATCCAAAGCAATCCTTCAATCTCGCGGGGCATTATCGTTTTTCTGTCATTGCGAGGAGTGAAACGACGAAGCAATCTCGACATCTAATACTAATGCGTTTTCAACTACTTGAAATCGGGGAGGCACTTCTTGTAAGACGTTCCTCCCCGAACCCCACCTCAAGAACTTTTAGCACTCGCCGGCATCTGCATTTCCTCAGCGGAAATGCAGATGCCGGCGCATGATAGAAGCTTCTGGAAGGGGGTTTGGGCGGAACACTCTTTACTAAAGAGGGTCCCCCCACAATCTTACTTTTTTGAAAGCGCATTCGTATAAAGCAGAGATTGCTTCGCTAGGCTCGCAATGACAGCCTTGTCCCGCCCGTAACCGGATGAATACCTTCCACACCGCTACTCAGCATGATCGTATCTTCGGGGGTCTGTGAAAAACCCTTCGATCCCGAAATGAGATGCGCGGCTGAGGTCTATGCTCGGGACTCGGTCCTCGGTAGGCCTTCAAGGAGACAGGAAGCCAGATGAACGACCGTTTGTGCGAGATGAGGAAAACGTCTCGGATTATCTTCCGTTGAGATGAGAATCAGCTGTCGATTCACGGTGAAAAAACAGTCAATTTCCTGATGGTGTTCCACGCAGAGTCGTCTCATTTCGGGGGTGATGACCCACGGTGATCCGAGTTCACCCGTGAAACCTGCATAGATGCGACCGAATGCCGCATCCCGCGAAAACTGACACGCCCGTAAGTCGGAGCTCGAGGCAAATCCCTGCAAAAAACTGCTCGACCCCTTCACGACAGCCACAGGACACGGAAAAACAGGGTCTGCCTTCAGGACGCATACGACCGCACGAAAGACCAACGGCCCGCGGGTGAAGAAGTTCCAGATAGTGAAGTCAGTTATGCGGACCTCAAATTCTTCAACCTTCCCCTTCATCGATTTCAGCACTTGACCGTACACGAATGCCGACTCGGTGGTGCCGGGGAGTAACAATTTCGGAAGGATGAACCCTGATAGAGAAGGACATTTCCTCTTCACCCCATCGAATTCGAAGCCCATGCTTCCCGCGACTTTTCGCCAGGATTCGGCCATTTTCGCTTCAATCAGCAACCCGGCGATATCTCCAGCGAGGAAGGCTGCCACGAAAACTACGAGGCATATCGCGCCAACCAGAACAGAGGGTACATGCTCGATGTCCATCTCTTCCCGCCTACATCATTTCCTTTCAGTATACAGGGATTCTCAAAAGTAGTGTCGGTTTTGATTCCGCGAAAAGATTCGAAGACTGTCATTGCGAGGGCGAAGCCCGAAGCAATCTCCAATTAACCAAAATAGAGATTGCTTCGTCGTTCCACTCCTCGCAATGACATGATTGGATCGTTCGAATGTGGGCGAGAGTTATGAACGAGTCCGACAGAACTTCCGAGAACTGCTATAGCGTGCAGAACTTCCGAAAAGCTATCGTTCAGAGCTGACAGTCCCCGGGCATTGCATTTGGTGTTAGAGAAGGAAACCTGAATAATTTGGCGATATCCGGTCAAACAGTTCAGTTTTGAACAAATTTCGTTATGAGTTTTGCGACGCGATAGTGGTTGCGGGATTCTGCAATTGTCAGAGCCGTGGCCCCCATGCTGTTGCTGGAATTGAAATTCACTCCCTTGTCCAAAAGAAGTGCGACAACGCGCTCATACCCTCCGGCCGCCGCCTCCATCAGAGCGGTATTGCCGTTTCGGTCGGGTGCGTTCGGATCCGCATCCTGTTCCAGCAGCATCCTTACCGTTTTTTCCTGATCCGCGATCTCGCGTGACTGATCGGATGCAGGACCAACGGTATTCGATGGCCTGGAGCCTTTGTCTGCGGACCGTGCAGGCCGCTTTGGATCTGTACAGGCCAGTATGAGAGCCGTTTTCCCGGCTTCATCACAGCCGTTCACTCTGGCACCATACTGTATCAAGAGTTCAGCAACCTGAAAATAATGACTTGCGGACGCGAACATCAAGGCTGTCCTTCCATACTCATCTTCGGAGTTCGGGTTGGCACCGGCCTGCAACAGCAGGTGTACGCTGTTCAGCGCCCCTTGTGCAGCGGCCAGCATCAGGGCCGTTTTGCCATCCTCGTTTCCCGCATTCAGTTCAGGAGTATGGTCTAGAAGCAATTGCACACACTCATGGGATCCATTTTGGGCTGCTCTCATGAGTGCGGTCCAATCGTTCTCGTCCCGCGTACTGGCATCTGCGCCATGTTCCAGGAGCAGTCGCGCGCAGTAGGTGAAACCTCCTCTCAATGCCTTCATGAGGGCTGTCGAACCATAAACGTCCTGTTCGCCGACGTCCGCTCCTTGCTCCAGCAGAAGTGCGACAAACTCGGAATGTCCCGTGGAACAGGCCCACATCAGGGGCGTCCATCCGTTGTGGTCTTTCTCGTCTGGGTTTGCTCCATGCTGAAGAAGCATGCGCCCTGTCTCGAGATGGCCTTCCCGGGAAGCCAGGGCAAGCCCGGAGAACCCGCTGGAACATTTAGCGTTTACGTCGGCACCGTATTCGCATAGCACTTTGATTACTTTCCAGCGTCCTTCGATAGAAGCCTTGAGCAATGCGGTATATCCCGATTCATCCCGCGCGTGGACGTCAGCGCCGTATTCCAATAAAAGCCTGACGACCTCGGGACGGCCTTCACCGGCTGTGGCGATGAGGATCGTCATCTGGTCGTCGGTCCTGGTGTTAACATCCGCGCCGTGATCCAGGAGGAGCTTTGCGATTTGCGCGCTGTCTTCGTCGGAAGCGCACCAGGTAGCTGCAACCAGGAGCGCGGTGCAGCCTCCGTATTGGTTTTTCAATCGCAGATCGGCGTTTTTCTCGAGCAGGATTTTCACGGTTTCGGTGTGTCCGCGTTCGGAGGCGCACATCAAAGGCGTCATGCCGCGAAAATTGGCCGCATTTACGTCCGCGCCACGGTCCAGGAGAAGCCGGACCACGTGAGACAGCCCGTGAGCAGCGGACCTTGCCAACGCAGTTTCTCCGCTCGACGTTCTCACGTTTACGTCCGGGTACGCTTCCAACAAGCGAACAACTGCCGCGACGTCACCGCGATCGACGGTGGCCATGAATACGTCCGCTGCTTCGATGGGGGCCCCGCAGTTTGTGCAAACTTTTGCGGATTCAGAATTCTCCCTCCCGCATTCGGTACATTCGATCATGGCGAAAACTCCGGATGGGTTTATGAGTGCAGGTACGTCTCCTTCTCGGCTTTAACAAAGTGTAGTTCGGCCAAACATAATTGAATCCGGCGGAAACCTCAACTCGTTTCTTAATGAATCCGCAATCATCCCGTTACTCGGGGAAGTGTCTAACCTTTGTCATTGCGAGGAGTGAAACGACGAAGCAATCTCGATACTTATAGCCGAAGATTGCTTAGCTGCGCTCGCAATGACAGCCTCCTCCCACTAGTAACTGAGTGGATACATCATTTTGCAAGCATTCACTCACAGGCTGGATGTATGTGAAGGCCGAGGCAACAACGACCTCGAGTGGAGACCCTTGCCGCGTTCGCAACGCGAATGAGAGATATGCTCGGTGCGAGTCCCGCTGGGACAAGGGTTTTTTCGACTGTTCCCACTGGTCTCCCCTTCCTGGTTCGTTTGAACCGTTTCCTGAGATTTCGCATCAAATTTTACGTTATCTAATACGAATGTTGGGAGCTAAAAATGACAAGCCTGAGAATTGCATGGGCAAGTATTTTCCTTGTCTTCATGATGACCCCGCTTTCCAACGGTCAAGAATTGAACTGGGGTGAAAACGTCGGTCCGGTATCTGCGATCATCGTGAAAGCCGACAATGTTCAGGGGCTCACCGTGTACAGTTTGCCCGAAAAGGAATCCCCGATCGTGGGCTATGTGCGACCCGGTCTCATTGTCCAAGCATATGATGACTTCAGGAATGGTTGGGTGAAACTGAAGAGCCCCATAGACAGAGGATGGGTGCAGATTGAAGGATTGCAGCCCTATCCGTATCAAGCCCTGGCCATACGAGTGAATCCGACGAGTCTGTGTTTGCCGATCAGGAGAGTCCCCGAAACCAGCGGTGAACAGATCGGATGCGGGTATATCGGACAGATTCTGGGGTTCACGGGTGTGATGACCTCAAATGGCTGGCTTCAGCTTGAAAAAGGGATAGGCTGGGTCCATTATTCGCAAGTACAAGCCCAGCCTGCCACCGCCGAGGTGCCGGGGACCGTCCGGAGTAATGCTGCTGCGGCTATGCAACGAACCGTACAGAGACAGGTGGCTCAAAGGGAATCCGCCGCTGTGTCTTCCCCGGATGAACAGGCCTCCGCATTGGGTGAAACGGTCATTTCAGATCCAGGCGGATATTTCGCCATCGCCGGTGCTCAGTCATCGAACGACTCAGTCGCGACGAAACAGGCAGCCACACAGATCGGATGTAACAAAGGATACTGCGTGGCCGTGCTGGAAAACGGGCAGGCGTCCTATTTTCGCAATGGCGAAGAAATTCAGAAAGACGCCTGTCTTAACGACCCGGCATGCACTGCAGCTTTTGTCACCCAATATCTGCGATGGAAAGCTCAACGGGGCGAGAATCAGTCCTTGGTGGTCATTCCTCCCACCAATCAGCGGTTTTCCGTGAATTCCAACGGCACTATTCTCGCTCAGGACGGCGCCCAAGTGGCTATGTGTTCAGTTGAGTCCGGAACGGTAAGCGCTCCGTGTTTGCAGGACTTTTTGGCCGAAAAAGCAGCGGGATCTCATATCCAGGTGCCGCAACCTGCAGCTCAGTGAGGGACCCGGTAGATCCGGCCAGAGCGGGCAGTGAACCGGTTTCCCAAAACTTCCCGCGAACGGAAGATCTTGCAAGCTGCGCCGCCTTCCCGGGCGACAGGACATTCTTCTCGGAAACCACTTCAAGAAGTTCGTGGGGCGGGGTTCGCGGAGGAACGTCTTGCAGGAAGTTCCTCCACGATTTCGCGTACTTGAAAGCGCATTGGTGTCAGGAGGTTCGCCCGATCATGCATCGACGAACAATCAGATATGTTCCGCATCGATTCAGGAAAGGGCAGGAGCAGATTCGACGGGACGAGCGTACCTCCGCTCTTTGATTCTGGCAGCCTTGCCCCTGAGTTTTCTCAGGTAGTAGATCTTCGAGCGGCGCACTTTCCCGCGATTGACGACCTCTATTCTGTCTATCATGGGGGAGTGCAAAGGAAAGACTCGCTCAACACCTATGCCGTAAGACACTTTTCGGACGGTAAAGCTGGTGCCCGCGCCCTTGCGGTTGATTCCCATGACCGCGCCTTCGAAGACCTGAATGCGCTCGCGGTTACCTTCGACTATTTTTACATGGACCTTTATCGTGTCCCCAGACCTGAACGCGGGGAGATCAAGTCGCATCTGTTCTTTTTCAATCTGTTCGATAATATTCATCTCTTTTTCTCCATAGGCCTCGATATTTCCATTTCAGACCGAATCTCCGCCAGGAGCTTTTCCTCACGAGGATCCTGGGGTCTATTTTTCAAAAGGTCCGGACGTCGAGAGAGCGTTCTGGCGAGCGCCTGTTTATTCCTCCACTGCCCTATTTTCAGATGATGTCCTTCCAACAGTACTTCCGGTACTTCCATGCCTTCGAAGACTCTGGGCCGTGTGTACTGGGGATATTCGAGCAATCCCTCATAAAAGGACTCCCCTTCGATATGGCTGTCTGCGCCCAGGACGCCGGGAATCAGCCGGCAAACGGAATCCATCAGCGCCATAGCAGCAGTTTCTCCGCCAGAAAGCACGTAATCTCCGACTGAAATCTCGTCATCCACGAATGCGCTCACGCGCTCGTCAATTCCCTCGTACCTTCCGCAGATGAGAAGCAACTCGTCCTGTACGGCAAGCTCTTCAGCCGCTGCCTGGGTGAACAATCTGCCCTGCGGCGTCAGAAGAATCACCCGAGGATCTCTCATGAGCCGCCGCACATATCGAATGCTCCGAACAATGGGTTCGGGCTTCATGATCATCCCTGTTCCGCCACCGTACGGATAATCGTCCGTGGTGCGGTGCCGGTCTTCCGTGAAGTCCCTGAGGTCTACGGTGTCTACACGTAAGAGGCCGGCCTCGACAGCCCGGGCAGGGTTCCCATAGGCTAAAAACGAATCGAAGATCCTGGGAAATATTGTCAGGATCCGTATGTCAATCATCGGGGATCAGTCCCTCCAGGGGATCCACCTTCATTCGGTTTCGCTCAGTGTCCACTTCCACCACGACGTCCTCGCTGAAAGGGAGCAGGATTTCTCCGAATTTGCCTTCCACGTGGAGAACTTCGTTTGCACCCGTAGGAGTAATTGCCGAGATCGTTCCAAGATCGCGGCCGTCAACAGTGGATACTTCCATGCCAATCAACTCAAACCAGTAATATTCGTCTTCCTCTTTCGGCGGCAGGTTCCGCTCATCGGTCTTGACCAGCCGTCCTATGAGGGTCTTCGCCTCTTCCGGGCTGTCGATGCCTTCGACGGACACGAGCACGCGTCCCCTATGAATTCGAATTCCCCTCACTTTTTTGGACGCTTCATCGAAGACCAGGAACCTGGAATTCCGGAACGGCTCAAAGGAAGTGGTAAACGGTGCGATGCTGACTTCTCCCTTGATTCCGAAAGGCTTCGCTGCACGCCCGATTACTACGAGTTTATTCGACATTTCTCCGGACCCTAGGCGAGTCACCCGGCGACATAGCTATTCCAGGATTTCCAGGACAGCTCTCTTTTTCATTTTCGTGGAAGCGGCGCTTAATATCGTGCGCATGGCTCTGGCAGTCCGACCCTGTTTCCCTATCACTTTGCCCAGGTCCGACTTGGCAACCTTCAGTTCTATGACTGAGGTTATCTCGCCTTCGACTTCGGAAACGGATACCTCATGAGGATTATCCACTAGCGCTTTGGCCATGTACTCGATAAGCTCCTTCATCCGTCCCCTCTCTTTCTGCACGGGCAAACCGGTATCGTGAACAGGCGTTCGAGCACAATATCGGTTACTGTCCCGGTGTCGTCGCCGCGGGGGCAGACATGTTCATGATTCGGTTGACCGTGTCCGAAACCTCTGCACCACGGGCGATCCATGTGCGAATTGCCTCGATGTTCAGGTTTATCCCCTTTTCCTTGTTCATCGGATCATAGGTTCCGAGAACTTCGAGGAATCTTCCGTCCCTGGCAAACCGTGAATTGGCGGCCACGACCCGGTAGAACGGCTTCTTTTTGGCACCGTACCGTGCTAATCTGATTTTTACTGCCATATGGTGACGCACCTCCAGCGCGAAATCTCATCTCTGATTCATAATCGACCAATATTAATGAACCCCGGCAATAGTGTCAAGGGAAAAGAAGGTGGATAGGGAATCATGCAGCTACTCGGGGGAAATTGCTTATCCTCTGTCATTGCGAGGAGAGAAACGACAAAGTACCCTCGAACCTGGGTATTGCTCTTCGTAAGTTCCTTGCCGGATTTCATGACCATGAGAGATTGCTTCGTCGCTGGGCTCCTCGCAATGACAGGCCCGGGCGGTGTCATTGCGAGCGAAGCGAAGCAATCTGCTCCGACAAAAATATGCGACCTGATTTGAGAAAACCTATAATAAGGGCGGAGATTGCTTCGCAGCGCTCGCACTGTCACAGGCAATCGGCGGTTCCCTCGCGAGACAGAAGGATTACAGCGGTAGCGCCGGATTTGGAGCGCTCCTTATTTGACAATCCTCCACTGAACATTTAGACTTGGTCATCAAATGAGTGTCGGTAGCAGGCGGATCGATCTTTCGACCCGAGAGAATCGGACAAGCCGACACCTGCTTTCCCCGGGCTTCGCGAAGTCCGCCAAGAGGCTATCTTTGCATTCACGACGGGCCTACGGGTCAAACCCTATTCCACACGTTTCGTACCCGTCCGACGGGTTCGACAAACCTGCGGCCGAATATGTCCATAGTCTCCTCCGCAGAAAATACGCAGTCCTGGGAATGTTCTTCCTGATTTTTGGTATTTTCTGCGTATATGCGCTCACTCGCGTATCTCTCTACAAATCCACCGCAATACTGGGGGTTGCGCTGTCTTTGCCGTCTTCGGGCAAGGCTGCGTTTTCAGACTATTTCACGAATTTTGCTTTGTACTACGAGACCGTTGTGCAATCGTTGAAAACCGGGAAAACTCCTCGCCGAGTTACCGGGAAACCCGGTGAAGATGATCCGGATGATCCGGTCGACGTGAATCCCAATAGAGGAACTCCGTTGATCACATTGGAAATGGTCGCCGACGATCCTGCCGTTGCCAGGCAAAAATTACGGGCTTACCTGGAAAAATTCATCGAACTGCATCGCAAAGAGGTTGACGACGGGACAAAAGAGTTCCTGGCGACCATGGAAAGAGATCTTCGCGAACTGGAACTGCAAATGATACAATCCCAGTCCGAACTTCGCGATTTTTCGATTCGTCACGGGTTGGTGTTGTCTGGAAGCGAACCCTATTTCGGCTCCTTTCTTGATAAGGCGACCGACAATCTTGTCCGACTCAAGGGGCTCAGGCTCGACTTGGAGATTGCGGCCAATCAGCGACAAAGACTCCTTCCGTCGCAGATGAACGACGAATATCTCAGAAAATTAAAAAACGATTGCAGTTCCCTCAAGACTGAATACACCGCGATGAGTTCAACCTATTCTTCCGATTTCGTGACTATGAAGATCCTCAAGAAAAAAATTGATACCTTCGAACATGCCATCAACGATATAGAAGGCAACGTATTGTCGACCAACTTGTCGGAGGCGCGGAAAAGAGAAGTTTCGGCAAGAGAGGTGTATGAACGTACAAAACACGATCTCATGCACAAGAGTTCCCTCGCCATGCAATTTGGCATTCTCAAGAAGGCTGCAGAGGCCGATTCCAGTATGTATCTGGCCCTGAAAGACAAGCTGTGGCATGCAAAATTATATTCCAGCATGATTGCGAATTCTCTCGAAGTATACACTCCGCCCAGCTTGCCCATCGCTTCCTTCTACCCCAACCGACTCAAGATCATCGGCGTGGGGGCTTTACTGGGTCTTGTGGGAGGAATCGGTCTCGCTTTGGTGCTGGATGCCGCTGACAAACGATCCAGGCATATCGATTCCATCAAGAAGCGGGTAAATGCTCCTTTTTTGGGAATGATTCCCGTTTCGGAACTTGCAAGCCGGTCGTCCCGCGAAATGAACGCATTCCTTGAGGATGATTTCCCCGTTTCACCCTTCGCGGATGCGCTCTCAATCATCCACTTCGATGCTTGCCAACGGGTTGGAGCACAGTCGGGTACGGTGATCTGCATTTCCAGCAGTCTGCCATCTGAAGGAAAGACATTGATTTCGCTCGCTCTTGCGAAGACTGTGGCAGCAGAAGATAAAAAGGTGCTCGTTATAGACGGCGACATGCGAAAACACGGGGCCTCTGACCTGTTCGCGAGGCCAAGGGGATCCGCCGGATTGAGCGACTACTTGGCCAAATCCACAAACCTCTCGGAAATCATTCATGAATCGCGATTACCGGGCATCCGTTTCATCAGCTCCGGGCCGACCACCGAGAACCCGGTCGCTTTGCTGAAGACTGAAGCGATGGCGGACTGCATACGAGACTGCAGAAAAAACTTCGACTTCATCATCATCGATACGCCGCCGGTTCTGGGTATGGTGGACGCTTCCATTCTCGGAGCTCGATCCGATGGAGTCATACTCGTGGTAAAACACGGGGCCACGTCGGTAGACATGGTGAGCCAGGCCGTCCGGTCCCTTTCGCAAGCTCATGTGAACGTGCTGGGACTGGTCGTGAACATGGTGCGGGAACAGACCGGCAGTAGCCAGCAATACTATGCGTCTTCGTACTATGCGGATTCGCGAAATATCTCAAGCCAGAAGGAACACACTGCGAGAATGTCACAATGAGATATTCTTGCCTGTGCTGGGTGAACGACGTGTCGGACCACAACAAGCCGATTGCCAACAGTGAGCTGGTCCTGAGAGAAGAATTCGATGATTGGGCCATCCTCTTCGATCCTGATTCGGGCGAAGCGTTCGGCCTGAATCCCGTGGCGGTATTCATATGGAAACTCCTGGACGGAACCCGAAGTGTGGCCGCCATTACGGAAGAGCTCGCCAAACACTGCGATGATGTGCCACCGGAGGCCATGCAGCATATAGGAGAGTTTATCGGGGATCTCGAGAAACGAGGCTATGTGGGCTACGAATTAAGGCCCTGAATTCCGGCCTGAACGTTCTGCACACCTGAGACGTACAACTATTGTCGGAAGTAGTTTCCGACGGTGTATTCGCGGCGTTCGGGCGAAAGCCGGAATCCGCAAGCAGCTTGGGACTCGGTTTGCTCCCGGATCACTGGATTGTCCCATTCGGACCCTGCATGAGAGAAATGGTGTACGAATGCAAATCATGAAGATTATGAATACGCCCAGGACTGTTGATTTGCAGATAACCGGCCGTTGCAATCTTCGTTGCACGTATTGCAGCCATTTCACGAGCGGTGGCGACACAGGAGAAGATCTTCCCGCAGGCGATTGGCTGACTTTTTTCGAAGAATTGGGGCGGTACGGCGTGATGGACGTATGCCTTCAGGGTGGGGAACCGTTTTGCAGGACGGACCTCAAGGAAATCATTGGCGGCATCATAAAGAACAGGATGCGTTTTTCCGTCCTCACGAACGGCACTCTCATCACGGACGAAATGGCCCGGTTTTTGGCTTCAACGGGCAGGTGCAACAGCGTTCAGGTGTCCATAGACGGAGCAGATCGGTTCACGCACGACACCTTCAGGGGCGCTGGAAGTTTCCGACGGGCCGTGGAGGGCCTCAAGACGCTAACCAAACACGGTATTGCAACGGCGGTGCGTGTCACGATTCACCGGCAGAACGTGCATGATCTGGCAAACGTCGCCAGGCTGCTTCTGGAGGATTTCGGACTCCCGGAATTCTCGACGAATGCGGCATCCCATCTGGGTCTTTGCAGAAAAAACGCTGCCCAGGTACAGTTGACCGCCCAGGAGAGATCTCTCGCCATGAAGTCCCTTTTGGAGCTGTCCCGGAAATACGGAGGCAGAATCGCGGCCCAGGCCGGTCCTCTTGCCGAAGCGCGGGAATGGCTCCGTATAGAGCGATCCTGTGAAGATGGAACGGAACCCGATCCGGACAGAGGTTTCCTCACGGGATGCGGCGGCCCCATGACCAAAATGGGGATTCGCGCGGACGGGATCATGGTGGCCTGCTCTCAACTGCCCGATTTAGCGCTCGGCCGGATCAACGGGGACGATCTCAAAGACGTATGGCTGAACCACCCGGAACTGAACCGCTTCAGGAATCGCCGGGAAATTCCCCTGGACGCGTTTGCCTTTTGTCGGGGATGCCCGTACATACGGCATTGTACAGGCAATTGCCCGGCCCTGGCCTATACGATGCTGCACGACGCCTGGCATCCGAGTCCCGACGCGTGCCTGAGAAATTTTCTGGTATCTGGTGGAACGCTGCCGACTTTCGCTGAATAGCTGGGCGGACGGAAAGTCCATGGAGACAACCGGGCGTGCCCCGCCAGGCATTGCAGGCGATCATATGAATACATCGGGCGTCTTCCGTAACCGATCTCACGAGCGCAGACACGTTGCAAGGACACGAATTCATGCAAGAAGAAGCTCCTCCACTCAACCAGATATATTTTTACTTGACGCAGGGATGCAATCTGCGGTGCAGACATTGCTGGATAGTGCCGAAATTTCAGGGAACGGGTGAGGTCTGTTCTCACCTGAAGTTGGAAGTGTTCCGGTCAATTTTGGACCAGGCAAAACCGTTGGGGCTTCAGGCAGTCAAGTTGACAGGCGGCGAGCCTCTCATACATCCGCATATTCATGACATTATCGACACAATCTGCGAAGAACAGTTATCTCTCGGTGTGGAAACAAACGGCGTGGAGTGCACGTCGGCAATAGCGGCAAAGCTGGCTGCTTCCGGGAACCCGTTTGTTTCAGTCAGCCTGGACGGAACGGACGCGAAGACACATGAATGGGTCCGGGGGGTTGAAGGATGTTTTGACGCTGCCCTGGCAGGCATTCGCAATCTGGTAGACGCACACCTCAAACCGCAGATCATCATGACGGTTATGAAGAGGAACAGCCATCAAGTTGAAGCGCTGGTCTCTCTGGCCGAAGGCATAGGCGCGGGCTCCGTGAAATTCAATCTTGTCCAACCCACGGCTCGTGGCGAGCAGTTGCATCATTCTCAGGAAACCCTTTCCATGCCTGAGATACTGGAATTGGGGAGATACGTCGAGACCGAACTCCGATCATCCGCGAATGTGCCCCTTTTTTTTAGTCATCCCGAGGCATTTCGCCCTTTGGGAAATATTTTCGGCAATGATGGCAACGGATGCTCCGTGTGCGGAATTTTCGGAATTCTCGGAGTTCTGGGCGACGGCACGTACGCATTATGCGGTATAGGGGAAACGGTCCCTGAGCTGGCCTTCGGGCACGCGGAGAAAGACCGATTGGAGACCGTTTGGAAGCACAACCCCATCCTGCAGTCCATCCGTGAGGGGCTTCCGAAACGCCTCAAGGGAATCTGCGGCGATTGCATCATGAAGTCCCGATGCCTGGGGAGCTGCATTGCCCAGAACTACTATCGAGACAAGGACTTTTGGGCGCCGAACTGGTTTTGCGAAGAAGCTTACAAACTGGGACTTTTTCCGGAAAGCCGCATCCGTGGACGCGTCCCGGTCCGTTCCGGCGCATGATAGAAGTTTCCGGGAGGGAGGTTGGGCGAGGCACTCTTTATAGGAATTCTCAAAGTAGTGTCGGTTTTGATTACGCGAAAAGATTCGAAGACTGTCATTGCGAGGGCGAAGCCCGAAGCAATCTCCAACTGACCAAGACTGAGATTGCTTCGTCGTTCCACTCCTCGCAATGACATGACTGGATCGTTCGAATGTGGGCGAGAGCCATGAACGAATCCGACAGAATTTTCGAGAACTGCTGAAACGAGGGCGAGACTCCCGGTCCCCTTCCGATACATGCTGATCCTCGAAACCTGGACTTGAACGGCGGGCGGGAAGAATCAGCAGATCTGACTTGCGATGAAGGAATCGCATCATTCCAAAAGCGATTTCAGCTTGGACCAGCTATTTTTATCCATAGTCGATTCAAGTACCGGCGTAACTTGAGGTCCGGAAAGGGGCCCCCGCAATTTGAGAATCACGGTCACAGGGGTGTGCTTGGACGCGGCTTGAGTTTCAGTACTCTTCTGATTACCGTCAGGGACTTCTATGCCGTATCGTTTCAATTCCTTGTCCAATCCCGTAGCCTTGAGTAAACCTCCATGCTTCTTCATCAGCTGCTGTACGCCGGACATTTTACCGATGGCCGACCCGAGGGCCGTGGCACCCTGTACTGCAGCCGTCACATCCAAGTCGGACGTACTGACCCGAAGGGTTCCGATTGCTCCCGCAGAAATGGCCGGGCCTTTGATGCGCAGATTTTCTGTCGCAGCAGTTCCGGATTTCAGGGAAATATCGCCGGACAACGATCGCAGGTCGAGGAAATCGGCATTCTCCTGTTCCATGAGTGGGCCCAGAAGCTCACCCATGAGTTGGACCTGCCTGAAAATCTTGCGCAATACCTCGGCTTTGATTTTTCCCGGTCCTCCTTGTATAGCAATGTTCCCGTTTACTGCTTTGGCGTCGGACACGTTGTCCAGTGACCCCTTGATTCTCACCGGCGCTTCCAAAGCGCCCGCAAGGCTGCATTTCAACTCGGGACACCCAAGAGACGTACCGGCAGGGGTGAGCGTACCGGTGATCTTGTCCAGGCGCACAGAAGAATTCGGCGGATGAACATCAACTCCACGAACATTGATCGTACCCGAGGGCACCACGTGCCCGCCTGAATTTTTCAGGTGAATCTTGGCGTCCAACGGCCCGGAAAGCCCCATACCCGATACGGAAGGGAGGAGTCGGACAAAATCCTTCAATTCAAGTCGTTTCACATCCAGGTCGGCATCCCGAAACGTGCCTGTCCTGTCCACAATATGTCCTCGGCCGGCTAGCACCAAACCCGGGAGCGTCACGTGTCCTTCGGTAATTTCAAGCGTGTTATCCGCCCATTTGCCCGATGCTTTGACCAGACCCGCAACTCCTTCGGGCTTCCTGAAGGCCTTCTGCAGAGCCACATCGAAATTATTGACAGGAAGCTCCATCGACCAACTCAGGCTTGACGGAGAACCTGAAAACTTAGCCTTCAAAACAGAGCTTCCGTTTATGGCGAGATCCGGGGAAGAATCGATTCCTGCGAGAGAAAGAGTTTCCCGGTCAACAGTTAAGGACGCAGTGCCGTCAATCCGGCTATCAGCCGACAGGACATGTGCGGCAGAAGCGTTCGCCCTCAGTATTTCACCGCCGTCGGCGGTTTTCTTGACGATGACGACTGCGTCTTTCAAACCTAATCCCGTGTTGGCAACCAAAATCGAAGCATCCATCTGTACTGCCGCCTTGGGAAGCGCGCGGCCGTGCTGACCTAACCGGACGGAGGAGAGCTTCACGCCAACCCGCGGGTGATCGGGATCCTTCGGATCGTTTAAAGAAGACGGTTTCCCCTTTATGGAAAGGGTACCTTTGGACCCCGCGGTTTTTTCGAAATGCGGCTGCCATTCTATTCCCACTGCGGAAACATCCGCGCTCACATCGAGCGAAGGATTGGCAGGCCTGCCTTTCATTGCAGCGCGAACGGGAATGGGGTTTTTCAGGAGTATTTCCTTGGGAAGTTGCGCTCCGAATGATTTCAATAGTTGAGGTCCGGCCGAGAATTCGCCGGTCAGATCCAACAAACGCTTATCGGACAAAGGATTCAGGACTTGGCCGGCTATTGTCGCAACAGTGGCCTGATCGCCGATGTCCGCGGCCTGAATCAACAGCCGCTCCGGACTCAGACTGCCGCTAATCTGCATGTGCATCTGTCCCGCGACATTTTGGAGAACACCCACGGGCACCATGCGGTCAACCTTTGCCGAACCGTTCACGTGCCACGCTTCCGGTCCCTTCCATTCTCCGGTGAGCGTTGCCGCCAAGGTCGCTTTCTCAAAATTCAAGGGTACCCGTGGAGTGAAAAGCTCTTTCACCAAACCGAGACGAAAACCGCCGACGTCGCAGACGGCAGAGCCCTGCTCGACAACCGAAAACCCTCGAGAGAAAGTCGCATCACCACTGAGCTTGAGCTGAAACGGCTCTTTGCATTCCGTCTGGAAGTTGACCTTCCCGGGTTTTCCTTTCTCCCAATCGATTCCCCCGTCCACTTTTAGGGTCCCCACGTGTTTTGCCACTGATGCCCAGGGAGGCAGGTACGGATAGAAACCAGCCAGCGGCAGCGATTGCGAAGAGAACGTCATCCTGGCACGCTGAAGTCCCGAGAGGTCGTCGGAGAGGGACACGTTTCCAGTCAGGGCGATGGGCTTTTCCTTGTCCTGGCCGTCGAGCAAGCCGGTCAGGTTCAGCGAAAAACTATTTGCCGACTCCTGCCTGTTCATGAACGCGTGTACGTGATTCAAGGAAGCGATCGTTTCCGTGCCTTGGACTATGAACGAGTCGATCCAATCTATTGTGCTATCGTCAAGACGAATGGTCTTCACGGACCATGTGAGTCCGGGAACTCCCGGACGATTCGATGCAGTCTGGGGACCGAGCGGCGGTTCCGGTTGAGAGCTGCGTTCCCCGGATGCGGCCGGCACGGGGATGAACGCGTTCACGATCGTGCCGTCTGCTGCTCTTCGTACTGAGGTGCGCAGTCCCTGAATGGCCACTGAATCTACGGAGATTTCTCTCTTGAGCAGGGGGGCGAATTCCGGAGAAAGCACGACGGATTGAGCGGAAAGCAGTCTTTGTCCGGATCGGGAAACCACCGATACATCGTGTACCGTGACGGAGATCAGGCGGGGAAACGACCCGGAGATCTTGATGGATCCGAGAATCACCTCCTGGCCGGTGAGATCGCGCAGTTTGTTCTGAACTTCGGTGCGAACCAAGTCGGTTTCCGGCAAAACCAGAACTGCAAAGATCGCAAGCCCGATGAGAAGAACGGCGCACGCGAAAAATATAAGGAACAGCTTTTTGAAAAACTTCATCTTTTCTCCGAGAGCCTGCCGAGAAAACGTCTCGCCGCCGCAGCCAGACGGATCTTTCACCAGTATTTTCGTACGCTGACAGGCAGGAGGCGGAGATTGCGGAACAACGTCCGCTGGCTGAGAATACACCGAGATTTGTTCACGCGGTTTACCTGATGACCATTGCGGAATACACTCGAACTTTTCAAAACACGCCGGATGCCGAATGGCGCTCATTCCGGTTGGTTTATGTTGACAGATCAGCCAAAAGATTGCAATCCTGGTTGAACTTTGGGACTCTCCTCATCCGTTGAGAAAACGGAAAGGTCAGAGGGGAGAGAATCCAAGCAGGTAAAACCCGTTCGAACTGTCGTCCTGGGTGAAGTCCAACGCGCCCGCCAAGGGGTACGAGTTTAGGTATGAGTAGGAAAATATTTGCTGTCGGGGATATCCACGGCTGTTACGACAAGCTTGTGGCTATCATGAAGATAATTCCCTGGAACAGAGAAAACGGCGACCTTCTTCTATTCATAGGCGATTATATCGATCGCGGCCCAAAATCCAGGGAAGTGGTAGAACATCTCGTGCAACTCAAAAAACGGGGCGGGAATTTCGTATTTCTCAAAGGAAATCACGAAAAAATGCTCCTGGATTATTACATCCAACAGAAAGATCAGATGCTGTATGTGGCAAACGGCGGAGCAGAAACAATCGCAAGTTATGTGGAAGGAGGAATCGGCAGAAAAGCGTTTGTCCTTCCGGAGGACCATCTTGATTTTCTTTTGGATCTGAGTCTGTTCTACGAAACGGAAGACTACATCTTCGTGCACGCCGGCCTGAGAGACGGAATACCGCTCCCCCGGCAATCCGAAGAGGATATGCTCTGGATCAGGGAAGAATTCATCTATTCGGCCTATGATTGGAGCAAGAGAGTCATATTCGGACATACTGCCCTGGAGACCCCCTTTGTCACCCCCGGAAAAATAGGAATCGACACGGGCGCGGTGTACGGAAACAAATTGACCGCGGTGGAGTTACCTCGCATGAAGTTTTATCAGGTGTGATTCTTCGGTCGAAAACGCCCCGATCAGGATTTCCAGCCAAGACACTGCAAGAACCAATCCTTGAGTATTTCTACGCAGCGAGCGTCCAGTCTCAGACGGTGTACGCCCCCCGGAATAATAGTCAGCTTCGCGATCCCCGCGGGGGCATGCTCGTAGATTTCCCGGGCGTGCTCTACAGGAACGACCTCGTCGGCATCTCCGTGAACAACGAGGAGAAACTTGCCTCGAAATTGAGAGATCCAGCGCTCGGGTTCAATATCGCGGAAAGCTTCAATCCATCGATCGGGGTTTTTCGGAAAGTCGGCGTCCCTGATAATCCCCCTGCTTCTGAAGTCATCAATAATTTCAGGAGGTTTTTTTTCGAATATCCCAAAATTGGACGGAGTCCCGACCACTGCCAGAGCGTAAACGCCGGCACTATCCGCGGCCACACGTATTGCCGCCGCCCCTCCGCCGCTGAATCCAAGGAGCATAACCCGAGTGGGATCGATGTGGGGGGTGTTGAGGATTTTGTCGAGTACTGCTTCGAGGTCGCGAACCCAACCGCCCATGTCGAAATTGCCTCCCGAATCGCCGCACCCCCGAAAATTGAAGATGACTGCCGCAAGTCCCATGGAAGCGAAATCCTGGGCTAATTTTTCATAACCCGGATCGTCCGCGGGCCTGGCTGTACCGCTTCCGGGAATGCCGTGGCAGACAATGAGCGCAGGATACAACATGGACGGCTCTGCAGCAGGAAAAAAGATGCGGCCGCGAATCGTTATTCCGTCCGTCACCACCTTGAAAGGTTCTTGCTCCCGAACGTCCGTCGCATCGATTTCGGCACGGGCGCTTGGAGGGCTTTTGAATCGCAAGGCCTCCATGAGTTTATTCCAGATATTTCGTAGCAGATTGCCTTCCATGATACCGCCCCCCGATCTTGCGGATCGACACAGCGGCCCGCAACAAGTCAGACCGCGTTGAAATCGGCATACAATGACGTTTCTCTGTACCTATTATGTAC
>DATHCX010000193.1:0-41830 GCA_035319325.1 Desulfomonilaceae bacterium | reverse complement strand
TGCAAAATGCTCGCGGTAGGTTCACTCGGGGGATTTTTTTTCTCACGCCAGGCTGCCCACGAAAATTGCCACATCTTTCCATAGAATCTTTTCGCGTCATCAAAACCGACACTGCTTCTAAGAATTCCTATATAGATTCTGCACCTGGTGTCATGCGTGACGCTCGATTATACAGGAGTGTGGCAGGTCGCCTGTTTTGACCGAAGGAGAGCAAAACTCGGGGTGCGGGGTTCACTGTTTTCCGGAATAAGGTACAAAGAAAAACCCCCAATGACAGTTCGTCATTGGGGGCAGGGTCGGATTGGGGATACGGCTACATATCGCCCTTCACGGCCTCGCAGTTTACGCCGCCGGGACTTCCGATGGCGCACGATGTGGTAACAAGGCTCTCGGTGTAGCAGGTCTGTTGCGGCCCGCCGTACTCACCCCAGTTTGCGGAATCGCCACAGACATCGACCTGAGCGGGAAGGTCGGTTCCGCCGCCGAGTGTCTGCCGGTAGATATAGCGCTTGCCCTGTTGCGGATGGCTGCCCTTTATGGCACACGCTTTAACTTCCTGATTCGCAGCATCCTTGAGAATCAAGACCTGACATTTTCGGGAGGAACCGCCCCAACCGTAATAGGGTCCCACGAGATAAGAAATGTTGAAAGCGCTGCTCGTTACGAATTGCTCCAGTGACGAGCAGTTGAGGTCGACCAGCTCGTTGCCGAGTCTCTCAAGTGCGGCACCCAACTTGGAGATGTCGCCTGTCGCCGATCTGTCGCACGACGTCCTCTTGTATGAAACGTAGTACGGGATGGCAATGGCCAGAATGATTCCGATGATAGCCACGACGACCATCAACTCGATCAACGTAAACCCCTTCACATTTTTCAATTTCGATAGCACGATACTCTCCTTTCTTTTTTTCCATCGATTGTCAGCCTACAGAATGCAGGCAATAAGATTTGCATGTGCATGACCCCAATGCAAACAAGATGCCACATACAGTTCCGTGATAACTAGTTGAAAACACTTACCGGGCTAGTAAGCAGTGACGCAGTTTGGCCATCCGATGTGCCCATTTTTGTCACATCGGAAAGGCTCAAGTCATAACATACCAATATTACATAACTATGGTGTGTCAACCTCGTGGACACCACCTGCCCAATTTTGTCACATCCACTTCAAGGAGTTGGAACAGATTGTCGGAGGCTCATTTGAGAACGAGGAAATCACCTCGGGGAGGCATCTGGCTGACTGCGGACGGACAGCACCATTTTCAATGCGCAGCAATATAGTCGGAGATCGCTTCGGGCTTTGCCCTCGCAATGACAATGTTTCAATCTTTTCGCGTAATCAAAACTGACGTTGCTTTGTGAATCCTTATATTCCACATTTCTTACGGAGACCCGGCTCCGGAAATCACATTGGCGCCTCCCACGCTTGGTGGCGGTTTCGCGAACTTTGGATGCCGATTTTTCCACCATCGTCCTTTCCTGATTCGAATGCCTTGACAATCGATGCCATTGACGATTAGGTGTGAAAAGCGCCAACGCTTTTCAATGATTCGTGCTCATCCACGACCGTTGCATGCTTTCTGAATAACAACAGAACACGACGACCGTATCGCAATGATGAGGACAGGGTCTCCCAAACAAAAGACAGGAGGATTGGTCATGCGAAAAGTCTACCGGATCATTCTTTGTACTGGCCTGATGGCGGTTCTCTTGGCAACAGGATCTTTCGTGCATGCCGCGGATCCCATAAAAGTCGGCATCGTGGATTCATACAGCGGTCCGCCCAGCACGTACACGAACGATGTTCGGGACGGATTCAAACTTGCCGTGGACAAGATCAACGCAAAGGGTGGAGTGCTGGGAAGGCAGATCACTTTTGTCACCCGTGACGATAAGTTCAAAGTCGATCTCGGACTGAGCGCGGCCAAAGAACTGATCATGCGGGAAAAGGTGGATGTCCTGGTCGGCACCATAAACAGCGCTGTGGCTCTGGCCATCGCTGATCTGGCCAAGAAGGAAAAGATTCCGTTTCTGGCGACCTATTCCAAGAGCTCCAATATTACCGGGGCCAAAGGTCATAAATTCGTGTTTTCCATGAACGAAAACACGGAAATGGCAGGAAAGGCCGCGGCAGCGGGCCTTGCGAAGCTTCCGTATGTGAACTACTGGATAGCGGGCGATGACTACGAATACGGGCACGCGATAGCCGACGGTGTCTGGAATCACCTCAAGAAAATGAAACCCGACGTGAAACTGTTGGGTGAATCCTGGTGGAAAGTGGGCGAGCCCGATTTCACGCCGTACATTACCTCCATTCTCTCGGCGAAGCCGGATGCAGTGATCATAGCCACCGGCGGAGCGGGGTGCGTACCGTTCCTGAAAGCCGCCAAAACAACCGGATTCAATCAGCAGGTGCCGTTCTTCATGCATACGGCAACGGAACTCTCAACGCTCAGACCGCTGGGGCTGGAAGCGCCTGAAGGTGTGATAGGAACCTCGAACTATTACTTTTACTATCCCGAAACGCCCGAGAACAAATCCTTTGCCGAGGAATTCAAGCAGGCGTACGGACGCTATCCTTCCTTCGGAAGCCTGATCGGATGGTTTACCGCTCAGTTCATTGCAAAGGCATACGAAAAAGCTGGAAAAGTGGATCCGGAAAAATTTGCGGAGGCCCTTTCCGGCATGACCATAGACAGCCCCCTGGGGAAGCTGACCGTAAGGGCTTTTGATAATCAGGTGATGCTCCCGATGTTCATGGGCCGGACCAAGAAAGCCGACGGATACGATTTTCTTGTTGCCACCGATATCGTGACCATTCCTGCGGAAGAGCTGATGCCATCCATTGAGGACGTGAAGAAGGCGAGAGAGAAAGAAAAATAAACCGATGTTGCAGGCGAGCGGCGGAGCGGTTATTTGTTACCGCGGCCCGAAGCTTTGCTGAGGATGGATGAACACAGGCTCTGCGATGGAGATGGCCACCAACATAACTATTTCCGGATTGTCTCAGCAGTTTCTGGTGGGCCTGAGCAGAACCACCATCTTGTTTATTGTTTCCTCCGGGCTCAGCCTGGTTCTCGGCGTGCTCAGGATTCCGAATCTCGCTCACGGTTCGCTGTACATGATCGGCGCATTTCTGGCGTATTCTGTATGTATGTTCGCTGGAGGCGGTTCGACCGGATTTTGGCTTGCACTGGTTTTGGCACCGTTGGGAGTAGCTCTTATCAGTCTCGTCGTGGAGCGAGGTCTTTTTAGATACTTGTATGATCGCGAGCACCTGATGATGCTGCTGTTCACGTTTTCTCTCACGCTCCTCTTTCGCGATCTGGTGAAGCTGATCTGGGGCTCCGATTATCGATCCCTTTCCCCGCCTGCGCTCTTCCAGGGGTCTTTCTCCGTTTTCGGTCTGCCGTTTCCCAAGTACAACGTGTTTCTGCTGATCATTGGCCCTCTGGTGGCCTTGGGCCTCTGGCTTCTGATCACGAAGACCAGGATAGGCAAGATCTCGCGAGCTGCCGCGGTGGACAGGGAAATGGTGGGCGCGGTGGGGATCAACGTGAGTCGGGTGTTTGCTTTCGTTTTCATTATCGGGTGCTTTCTTGCAGGACTTGGAGGCGCTTTGGTGGCTCCCACGCAAAACATTACCCAGGGCATGGACCATACCCTGATCATGGAGGCGTTTCTCATCGTGATTATCGGCGGCCTGGGAAACATCTGGGGAGCGCTGCTGGGAGCTCTTATCTTTGGGCTGACGGATTCCCTGGGCGTGCTGCTTTGGCCGCAGTTTTCCATCGTTTTTCCGTACATGGCAGTGGTGGTGGTGTTGCTGTTTAGGCCCAAAGGGCTTTTGAAGGCGACGTGGTAAGGAGGCCGATTTTTGACCAACTCCTTTAGATGGAAATCCGCTGTGTCGGCAGTGGTGTGTGCTGTAGTTCTTTTGTGCGCACCGCTGTTTCTGTCGCGGTTTTACATCTATTTTCTCGCACTGATCCTGGTTACCGGACTGCTGGCGACGAGTCTCAACCTCGTCCTGGGCTTCGGGGGCATGTATCAGTTCCACCACGCCGTGTTTTACGGCATAGGCGCGTACACGCTGGCGCTGATGCTCACCAAGACGGATCTACCCCGTTTTCTGGGATTCGTAGCTGCTCCTGTAGTGGGCGCGCTTCTGGCCGTCATAATCGGAGTAATCTGTGTCAGGCTTTCGAAATTGTATTTCGGAATGCTGCAGCTTTCACTGGGATCTCTGGTGTGGGCGCTTGTGTTCAGGTGGTATTCCTTTACCGGCGGGGACGACGGTATACACGGGGTCCCCATGCCTGAGGCGATTTCTTCCATTACCGGCTCTTACTATTTCACCGTGATCGTGTCCGGAGTGTGCTTGTATCTGATGTTCAGAGTCGTGAATTCGCCTTTCGGACGCATATTTCAGGCCATCCGAGACAACCCGGAGAGAAGTGAGGGTATCGGTATCAATGTCAAGTACCATCAACTGGTGGGTCAGGCATTGGCGGGTTTTTTCGCAGGGGTCGCCGGCTCGCTCTTCGTGGCGGTTGAAGGATCGGTTTTTCCCGATCTTCTTTTCTGGACGCTCTCGCTGGAGATCCTCATTATGTGCTTGCTGGGTGGCTGGTACACGTTCTTGGGCCCCATGCTGGGGGCAGCCATCATTGTAACGCTGAGAACGGTGGTAGGCGTGTACACAGAATACTGGACCATGGTTCTGGCAATCATTTTGATGCTCCTCATCTTTTTCCTGCCGGAAGGCGTACTGGGGTACGTGCAAAAGGTCCTGAGAACGGAAGGCGCGGGGACTCTGCGGGAGGATAAGCAATGCTGAGTGTCCAAGCCGTTCGGAAGTCGTTCGATCGCTTTATGGCCGTTCAAGAAGCAGATCTCGAGGTGGCGAAAGGGCAGGTGGTCGCGGTTATCGGACCGAACGGCGCCGGCAAAAGCACTCTCTTCAAGCTTATTACAGGTCACTTGAAACCTGACGGGGGCAAGATCTTTTTCGATGGTGAGGATATCGCGGGATTGCCTCCGCATACTATCTGCAGAAAAGGGATCAGCCTCTCCTTCCAAATCGTGAATCTTTTTAACCGACTCAGTGTTTTTGACAATGTTCAGGTTGCCGTGCTCTCCCGTTTGAGAGAGACATTCAGGCTCATGGCCCCCGCAAGGAATTTCGCGGTGAAAGAAACCATGGAAATTCTGGACGCGGTAGGTCTGTCGCAGGTGGCGAACCGGACGAGCGGCGCACTGTCTCACGGCGAGCAGAAAGTCCTGGAAATAGCAATTGCTCTGGGGAACGCACCAAAGCTTCTCATCCTGGATGAGCCCACTGCCGGGATGTCTCCGGAAGAAACATGCGCCACCATAGGCCTTATTAATCGGCTCACTTCGGAGCTCGGCATCACGATACTGTTGTGCGAGCACGACATGGAATTGGTCTTTTCCGTAGCGCACAAGATCATGGTGATGCAGCAGGGGATCTCCATCGCGCAAGGAACACCCGAAGAAGTGCGGTTGAACAAGCGGGTTCAGGAGGCCTATCTGGGATCGTAATGCTGGAAGTAAAAGCTATCCACACATACTATGGACTGAGCCATGTCCTGTTCGGCGTCTCGTTTGACGTGAACGAAGGGGAGATCGTGTGCCTTCTCGGACGAAACGGAGCGGGCAAAAGCACCATCATGAGAAGCATCATGGGATTGACCCCTCCCCGAGACGGCTGTGTCATGTTCAAAGGAGAGAATATTACAGGAATCAAGCCGTATCTGGCTGCTCGCCGGGGACTCGGATTCGTTCCGGATAACCGCAGGGTCTTCGCAGATCTGTCCGTGGGAGAAAATTTGGAAATCTCGGCGAGGCCGGGCACGGGAAAGCTTGCTGAATGGGAAAAGGAACGGGTATATGATTTTTTTCCGCCCCTTCGCCACATAGATTCGCGCAAAGCGGGATTCCTCAGCGGCGGAGAACAGCAGATGCTCACTATTGCGCGTGCTCTCATGACGAATCCCGAATTCCTGCTTCTGGACGAACCGACCGAGGGCCTTGCACCGCTGGTGGTCGCCATGCTCGAAGATCAGATTCTCGCTCTCAAACAGTCGGGTCTGACGGTACTGCTGGCTGAACAGAATCAGCGGGCTGCCCTGCGATTAAGCGATCGGGGCTACATCATCGATAACGGGGTCATCCGCTTTCACGGCAGTATCGGTTCTCTCCGGGAAAACGAAGAAGTCCGTCGCAAATACCTCCTCGTTTAACAGACTCCTGTCCAGCCCCTCACATGGCGTGAGCTGCTCTGGGACGCAGTTCCGCCATTTTCGAGAACTTCTGGGTACGTGAACCTTTTCGCTCCGTCATGAATCTTAAAGAACAAATGATTAAGAGGGAGCGGGGGAATGGTATCGAGAACCAGAATATTGATTAGCGAATCATGCATGGTCGGTCTATTGGTAGTGTCGGGCCATTTTTTCGTACTCACGGCCGCAGCGAAAGAACCGCCTGAGGCAGGAATCCTGGAAGAACAGCTAAAGGAAGCAGCGCGCGCGCAGGAAGTCCAGCGGAAACAAGAGGCGCGATTCAAAGAGGAGCTGAAACGACGGCAGCGGGTGGAAGGAGCATTTCTCAAGCTTCTCGCTACAGCGAAAGTGCAACAAGAAAAAATTCGCAAGTGGGAAAAAATACGCTCCGGCGCCCTGACGGCCCAGGTGAAAAAATCCAACCAGAAAAAACGCCTCCAGATGGTTACGACATCCCGCTGAGCTTCAAGAGCCGCATCCCGCCCGCGATCTCCACTTTAGGATTTTCAAAAGTAATGTGGGTTTTGGTTACGAGAAAAGATTGGAAGATTGTCATTGCGAGGGCAAAGCCCGAAGCAATCTCCAACCCGCCAAGCCTGAGATTGCTTCGTCGCTCCGCTCCTCGCAATGACATGATTGGATCGTTCGAATGCGGGCGAGAGCCAAGAACGAATCCGACAGAACTTTGGAGAAATGCCGTAATACGCATTAGCCACAAGATTTATAAGATTGCCGGGCTGGGGGCTCTCCTGAGCGAAGTGATGAGACGGCTCTGCGTCGACAGCAGCGAAGGAGTGCCCCCAGCCTGTGCCCAGAATCGAGTTCCCTGTAAAAAAGCGAATCCGTATAAAACAGAGCTCGGACGAGCCATGAGTTCCGGGAACATCCCGAAGCTGCGATCACATTTTCCGCGCGATCAGTTGTGAGATATTTCCCTGATCGCCGGCCCACGTTTCGTGGACGAGGACTTCAAAATCCGGGAAGTGGACGGCCAGTCCGTCCGCCGCGACCAGATATGCGGGATTGAAAGTCGGGCGCACGCTCGTGTGGCGTTCATTGTACGTGGCGTAAAAGAGCAGGCCTCTGGGACGCAAAGCTTGCTTCAGAGCCGCGATGAATCTTTCTGAAAAAAAGTAGAATACCACTGCCACGTCATAGGCATTCGCGGGAAGTGGAAAATAGTCCAAATCGGCGACGACGCAATCTATGGGGAGATGACGGCGCCGAGCCGTGTCCTTGAGTCTGGCAAGGGCTGTGTAGCTTATGTCCAGAGCGGTGACTTCGTATCCCCGTTCCGCAAGAAAAACGGAATTTCCTCCCAGGCCGCATGCCGGGTCCAGCGCCCGGCCGCATGACAGAAGATGCGCATGCAAAACCAGAAAATCATCAGGCTCCGGCAGATCACCGGAATCCTCCGAATACCTCCGTTCCCATTTTTCACGATCGGTTTGCACAATTTCGGCCGTGGAGTGCTGGGAGCAAGGGTGACAAGCTTCTCTCGCATCGCAGCGGAGCAATTTCGCGTAGTAGCAAGACACGGGCTGGAGATTGCTTCGCCGCGGTGCTCCCCGCCACGACGCTGATTCGCGTGGTGGCCAAGTCAGAGACTAGAAAGCCATTTGGGGGACACCACACTAGGCGCCGTCGATGGGCGGCCTCTCCTTTTCGATGTACCAGGACTCAGGGTCCGTAAAATACAGGATGACGTCTTCCAGCGCCTGAAAATGGGTACGCTCTTCGGCGATCATGCATTTGATGAATTCCGATTCCAGAGGATTTGAGGCTTTCTTGAGTTGATCCTCGTAGAAATTGATCGCTCCTTGTTCCATCTGTATACCTATTTTCAGGGCTTCCATATCGTTGGTGTCCGCGGTTACCGCGGCTCCCAATTCGGTGATTCTCTTTTTTGTCAGCTTATTCAGGTCTTCACTCGGCGCTTCGGACTTCCATGTTTCGGACCAGGGTTGGCCTCTGTGAAGCGATTCGTAAATTTGCTTCACCCGCTTGATGTGGATTCCCTCATCAGCCATAAGACATCTGAACAATTCCTTGCCAACTTGATTGCTGCATTTGGCCATGGCATCCCGGTAAAATTCAGCACCTTTTATTTCCTTTTCCAGAGCAGTGGCCAGCATCTGGAGACATCGATCGCAGCTGTCGTCCATTCTTGTCCTCCATGCACCAATAGTGTTTCGTTCTAGTCCGCGGCCGGAGTCACGGGCATCGTGAAGACTCGGCCTGCCAGTTCCCTGTCTATCATGAACATTCCGCTACCCTGATCTCCCGCGATCTTCAGTTGCTGCACGACCCCGTCGGCAGACGCTTCTTCCTCCACTTGTTCGGTTACGAACCACTGAAGAAACGCATTTGCTGCGTGGTCCTTTTCCTGCAATGCGAGGTCAACGAGGCCATTGATAAGAGCGGTCACTTTTTGCTCGTGCTTGTATGCGTCCTCAAACGCGTCCAAAGGAGAGTTCCATTCGGTTGGCGGCCCTTCTATGGCTGCCAGAGAGACTTTACCCCCGCGGTCGTGCACAAATGAATAGAATTTCATGGCATGGACGAGCTCTTCCTGGGCCTGGCAGCGCATCCAGTTCGCGAAACCCGGTAGATTCATGGATTGGAAGTACGCGGACATGGACAGATACAGGTACGAGGAATAAAGTTCGGCATTAATCTGATCGTTAAACGCGTTCTGAATTTTCTCGTTGATCATTACTATATACCTCCCGGAATTTTGTTAAATGAAAACATCTAACTGACCACATACCCCACGGTTCTCGAACCCCGCAGACACGGACCGCCCCTCGGTTCTTCAAGCGCATTCCCGCAAAAGGTGAACTCTGCAGCACACTCGAGTCGCGTCTCCCGCCGGGCCATCCTTAAACTAAACATTCTCGTCAAGCTTCGCAAGATGCCTGTCTACCGATGATGACTTACTTTACCGCATCGCACAACAATAAACCGTGGAAATGCCGTCCGGCAAAAAGCCCGAAGTTTTTTTTCTGCCCTTGTTCCCGTGGTTCGTCAATGTGGACGGTGAATTCTTTTTTCGCCCTGATCTGCACAACGTGCTTGACAGTAAGGGCCTTTTTCTGGTAACCAATGTAACTTCGTGAAGAAAAGCGTAGCTACAACCTGGAGACTGGTGGGCGATTCTCTGCAGTTGGGAGCGTCTATCGTTTTTGCCGTATTGATTGGAGCAGGTTTCGGCTATTGGCTGGACACGAAGTTCGGGACCCTTCCTTGGCTTAGCATACTCTTTTTTTTATTCGGCGTTGCAGCTGCCGGTCGAAACGTGTGGATCGAGGTGCGGAAGCAGTTGCGGGCCGATAAGGACGACAAGAAGACATGAACGTGGATAGCATCCCACGAATCTGGTTCATGCTCTCCGGCGTGGTTTACGTCTCGGGAATCATTTTTTGCTTGTTTTTAGCCCCGCAGGGTTTTACTCTCGGGTTTGTTACGGGTGGCGGACTTGTTCTTGTCAATGCCTGGGCATCCGCCAGAAAACTTAAGAAATCCGAGTTTCTCCACAGGGGTCGGGCTCTGGCGTCCGTCCTGGGTGGCTTTTATTTGAGGCTGGTTGTATTGGCGATCTGCCTTTTCGGCGTAATCAAGTTCTTACACGTAGATCCAGTGGGTCTGGTGACCGGCTTGTCGGTGATTCCTGCAGGGCTTCTCGCCATGCTGGTCCTGATCTACATAGCGAACAGAAGACCAGAGGAGGCCTGAGTACATGGCTGCGAGTATCCATCCACCGATGTTGACCGACTTCATTTCCGGGCCGGCGTTTCATTCCATGGAAGCTTTTTGGAACAAATGGGGAGTGACCCATGAGGATCTGAACAACATCCTCAATACCTGGATCGTTATGGTCATTCTCATTGTAGCATCCATATTGGTTAAAAACAGACTTCAGTTGATCCCCAGAGGCTTGCAAAATTTTTGGGAAGTGGTGGTTTCCACTCTGGAGGATGTAGTGGTCCAGATCATGGGGGAACACGGCCGGCCGTATTTCCCGTTGATTGCGTCTCTCGCTTTGTTCATTCTCACGTGTAATCTTCTCGGCATTCTTCCGTGGCTTCAGTCCTCTACCAACAACCTCAACACGACCTTGGCGTTGGCACTGATTGCGTTCACGGTCACCCACGTCGTGGGTATTAAGGAACACGGAACCCATTACGTGAAACACTTTCTCGGACCGGTGCCTTGGCTTATACCGCTGATGCTGCCGATCGAGATCATCGGCCACCTGAGCAGGATACTCTCACTGAGCTTCCGGCTTTTCGGAAATATCATGGGAGAGGATCTGGCCATTATTATTCTTACTCTACTCGTACCGTACCTGGTACCTTTGCCGATGATGTTCTTGCAGGTGTTCACTTCTTTCATACAGACCCTGGTGTTTATCATGCTGACCATGATGTACATCACCGGTTCAATGGAAGAGGCTCACTGATAACAGATCAAATGGAGGTAGTATTTCTATGAAGAGAAAACTGGTTACTGGATTGATGATGCTTGGTATCTGCCTGATTTCGGGCGTGGCGTTTGCGGCTGATGCACCCGGCGGCGCAGGAATCGTTTCCATGACCGTTCTGGCCGCTGGCCTTGCCATAGGACTCGGAGCCATCGGAAGCGGTATCGGCATGGGCACCGCCATCGGTGGCGCTTGCGAAGGTACGTCCAGGAACCCGGAAGCGGGCGGTCGTATCCTCACCACCATGATCATCGGTCTGGCCATGATCGAGTCCCTTACCATTTACGCACTGGTTGTGGCGCTGCTTCTGCTGTTCGCCAACCCCTACAGGGCGTTGATGGGTTAAATTCCCGTTTTTCTGGCCACATGCCTTTCCATGCGGCTCTGAACCGGATGGAAAGGCCCCCGCCTCACCTATCCGCGATTGACTTTGGTCCGGATTCTGTTAGTATCCAGCACCGGTCTGCGTGCCGCACGGTATGCGCCGTCGCTTCGGATTCCCCATGAGGCTTTTCGCCTGCGAGAGGAAGTTATTGAAATTCACCAATATATTCAGAGGTAAGGGTCTGACGGGTCCCATAAAAGAGGCCGACAGCTTTGAGACGAGTTCAGATCGCAGTCCCGGCCAGGTCCACGTTGCAGCGCCTGCGGAATCGGTATCCGAGCAGGATGACGGGTACGAGTTTGGTGGGCTCTACGCGCTGAAAGACACTGCCATAGACGATGACCGATATTATTCAGGCATGGCCGGAGACAATGATTTCGAAAAATTTCACAGCCGCATTCGGCAGGGTAAAGTAAAATTATGTGCGGGTTGCGGCGAAGTCATGACCAAGGGTTCGCGCAGAATACTGTCTGCTCCGTCAGGCGCAGCTCTCGTGACGATCGGAGCATTCCTGATGATCGCATACGGCCTGGCGACGAATTTTTTTCAGGCTCCGTGGTATATCAAGTTCGCACTGCCCGCGGCTTACTACGTGGGCTCCCTGTTCGTGGGGGTAGGCGTCCTGTTTTTTTTCATCAGAGAAAAAGTATGGTATTGCCATCGGTGCAAAGAAATCGAAAAGCGGTGAAGCCAAGACCCATCGTAGGCAATCAGATACACGCGTGACATCGATCCGTGCCGACCGGCGGCATGCGGAACGAGACCAAGCAACCCACGCCCTTAGTTTGCTTCGTCGTTTCACTCCTCGCAACGGCAGAGGATGGGCACTTGCCCCAAGTAACCGAATGTTTACATGGCATCGCGATTCCTGCTTGCGATATCAGCTCACCTCGATTATAGTGTTGGTTTCGACATAACTCCTTGCCCCTCAGAGGGCTTGACAGCCGAAAGGAGACCTCATGAGACGCTACGAGTGCGTCGTCATCTTGGAACCCGAACTACCGGATGACGACATCAAGAATTTCACGGAAAAATACAGTCAACTCATCAAAACAAGCAGCGGCGAAGTCATAAAAGTCGAGGATTGGGGAATCAAGAGGCTCGCTTACCTGGTCAAGAAGAAGGATAAGGGCCGCTATATCCTATTCGATTTCGTCGGTGTGCCCTCGTTGATATCCGAAATGGAACGGCAGCTTAAAATCGCCGAAGAGGTCATGAAATACTTGAGCGTGAAGCTCGAGGATAGCGTGGAACTGGAGGCCTTCAAGGCGGCCCGGGAAGTACCCCCTGCGCCCGCTCCCGAAGCGGCTGCTCTGCCTGAAACCACGGGCACGGAAGAACCGGAAGCGCCCGCACAGGAAGCCGCAGTGGAAGCCGAGCAGCAGCCGGCAGAGGCGGAAGAGCCGGCCCAGGCAGTAGCCCCAGAAGAAGGGAAGGAGGGACAGGCATGAGCAGACCCCCCAGAAAACGCCCGTTTCCCAGAAGCAAAGTGTGCCGATTCTGTGCGGATTCCTCTCTGCGAATGGACTACAAGGAACCCAACATCTTGAAGGTGTTCATCACGGAACGCGGGAAGATCATACCCAGACGCATTTCGGGAAATTGTGCCAAACACCAGCGTCAATTGACCACAGCGATCAAGAGGGCGAGGAACATAGCGATTCTGCCGTTTACGGTTCCGAGAAGGTAACGGGAATCGGAGGCCTTCAAGAATGCTCTTGGTACGCGCTCCCGTGTCCTGGAGCGAAGTATTATTTGTCCTCGTCCCAAGCGCGGGGCGCAACGATCTCAAGTATTTCTATGTTTCTCGCCGCCGGTGAGATCGTGGAAATCTTTGGGGAGATATGACGATGAATGTTATTCTTCTTGAACACATGGATGATCTGGGCACAGTCGGCCAGACGGTAAAAGTCAAGGACGGTTATGCCAGAAATTATCTGCTACCGAGAAAGCTCGCGTGTCTAGCCACGGAGAAGAACCTCAACTTCTACCGGACGCTGATCGAGGCCAAGCAGAAGAAATTGGCAAAAGCCAAAGGCTCCGCGGAGGCCGAGTCCGAGAAAATGTCAGCTGTCACGCTGACGTTTATCCGGAAATCCAGGGCACAGGATGCCCGGCTTTTCGGCTCCGTCACTACGGCAGACATTGCGGAGGCTTTGGAACAACAGGGGTTTGAAGTGGATCGAAGACGGATCAGTCTTGCGGAACCCATCAAGAAACTGGGCGAATACAAGGCTTCCGTTCGCCTCCACCCTGAAGTGGTGGCGAAAGTGACGGTGCTCGTGAATTCCGAGGTGGAAGCACAGGATGCCGCCGGAAAATAGCAGTCAACTCAGAGTGCCCCCCCAGTTCCTCGAAGGCGAGCGCGCCATTTTGGGGGGGTTGCTCATTGATAATGACGCGCTGCCGAAGGTCGTCTCAGTTCTTGCGGCGGACGACTTTTATCGCGAATCTCACCGAAACGTTTTTCAAGCCATTCTTCGCCTGTTTAACAAGAACGAACCGGTGGACTGGATCACTCTCACCGCTGCCTTGAAAGAAGTCGGGCAACTGGAAAGCGTTGGCGGTCCGGCATTTCTCACGGAGCTCGTGGACGCTGTACCCAGTGCGGCCAATATCCTTCACTATACGGATATGGTGAAACAAAAAGCGGTCCTGCGCCAATTGATCGGGGCTGCCACCGAGATCAGCACCCGCTGCTACGACGACCACCCTAATATCGACGAATTTCTGGATGAGGCGGAGCAAATTGTCTTCAAGATCGGCGAGACCCGTATTCAGTCTGGGTTTGCTTCCGCGAAAGATCTGATGCTTGAGGCATTCAGAACAGTTGAGACTCTATACGACCGCAAGGAAAACATCACGGGCGTGCCGTCCGGGTTCAGGGACCTGGACCAGCTCACTGCAGGATTTCAGAATTCCGACCTCATCATCATCGCGGGTCGACCTTCCATGGGCAAGACGTCGTTTGCCCTGAACGTCGGCATGAATGCCGCTATAGACGGCGGTGTGGCCACAGGCATTTTTTCGTTGGAAATGAGCAAGGAGCAGATTGCTCTGCGCATGCTGTGCTCAAGGGCAAAGGTGAACCTGAAAAGTCTGCGGACCGGGTATCTCACTCCGGACGATTGGGGGCGCCTCACCCTCGCTTCGGGGAACATTTCCGACTCAGCCCTGTTCGTGGACGATACGCCGGCCATTACCACCCTGGAAATTCGGGCAAAAGCCAGGCGTCTGAAAAAAGAGAAGGGGCTCGGACTCATCATCGTGGACTATCTGCAACTGATGCGGGCAGCCCAAAGGTCCGATTCCCGGGAAAAAGAGATCTCGGAAATATCCAGATCCCTCAAGGCCCTCGCGAAGGAAATCAACGTTCCGGTCATAGCCCTTTCGCAGTTAAACAGAAAAGTCGAAGAACGACCGAACAAGAGACCGCAACTTGCGGATTTACGGGAATCCGGAGCCATCGAACAGGACGCGGACGTCATCCTGTTCATTTATCGGGACGAAGTCTACAACAAGAGCGAAGACAACCCGAAAAAGGGTGAGGCGGAAATCATCATCGGAAAACAGCGTAACGGGCCGATTGGCATGATCACCGCAATGTTCGACTCCCAATACTCGACTTTCCGGCCGTACACGTCTCGAGACGAGATCCCTCAGGACGATTCCGCCATTCTATCCAACATCTAGACGCAAGCCGTCTGCCCATTCGTCACGATCGGACACGACTTCTTATACCGTTGCTCTTTTAAGTGCATGAAATCGGGGAGTACTTCCTGTAAGACGTTTCCGCCCCGAACCCTGCCTCAAGAACTTTGCGCACTCGCCGGCATCTGCAGATGCCGGCGCACGATAGAAGTTTCTGGGAGGGGGGTTGGGCGGGACACTCGTTAAAAGAGGGTCTCTCCAATCTTACTTTTTTGAGAGCGCATTCATCTGAGACCTTTTTCCTGGTGCGGTTCCGCATAATTGTTTGACTGCGGCACGGGTCGGCTGGTAGTCTACGCCGTTGCGTGCTGTGGCCGGGGACCCGATTTTCAGCTGGCAGGGGCCTCTAGCAGGGATTGTGCGTCGTGGGTGCAACCACGGTGTCTGCGATAATCCCTTCTCTCACGGCATCAAGCACCGGAAGAGCTGTTTGGCTTCGGGTTTTGAGTGAGAGCGCAGTGAAGCACAATGTATTCTGAAAATTCCCTGGTATCAGGAGGTCCTCGACAATGAAACCCGATTCGCGTGAAATTGTTGCTCCCGGTCCGAGAACCTTCCATCGTATTTCACCATCAACTTCTTGATCTTTTGCACGCAGTCCCGCGACTGTTACGCTGCAGGGGCGAGAGCGGATATCACACGGGAGAGTGATCATGGATACGGGAAAGAGTGAAAAGTGCGCCAGGATACCGGACCAGTCGGACTCCGGCGGCGGGCCGATGATCTCGCCGATGAAGGATAATCTCGCGAGCCTCCAGACGATGCGAGATGAAGCCAGGACCGGTGGCGGGCAGACGCGTATCGATGACCAGCACGGCCGAGGAAAACTGACTGCATGGGAACGGGTGGAGTTGCTCCTGGATGAAGGATCGTTTGAAGAGTTCGACGTCCTGAAAGCAGGAAGGGGAGGGCATCTTGGCGGAGAACGAGAGTACCTGAGCGATGGAGTCATCACTGGCCACGGCACCATAGACGGCAGAGAGGTCTTTCTGTTCAGCCAGGATTTCACGGTCGTAGGAGGGTCTCTGGGAGAGGCGCATTCCGAAAAAATCAGCAAGGTCATGGATCATGCAGTAAGAGTGGGCGCTCCATTTATAGGGCTGAATGACTCGGGTGGAGCTCGCATACAGGAAGGCGTGGATGCCCTGGCAGCTTACGGGGAAATCTTCAATCGCAATGTCATGGCAAGTGGGGTAATCCCTCAAATTTCCTGCATTATGGGGCCTTGTGCTGGCGGAGCCGTATACAGTCCCGCCATGACGGATTTCACCTTCATGGTTGAAAATTCTTCCTTTATGTTCGTGACCGGCCCCAACGTGGTGAAAACGGTCATTCACCAGGACATTTCCTTCGATGCACTCGGTGGACCCGGAGTCCATTCCTCGAAGAGCGGAGTAGCGCATTTCGTGGTGCCCAACGACATTCTGTGCCTACGCGAAGTGCGCAGGCTGATCCACTATCTTCCCTCGAACAATCGGCAAAAGTCTCCCATTTTGGATCTGCGCGACCCGGCTGATCGATCGGATCCGGCTCTGGATTATCTCGTGCCAGCCAATCCGAATCAGCCCTACGATATGAAAGTGCTCATCCAAAGCATTCTGGATGGAGCGGAATTCTTCGAAATACACGCCCATTTCGCTCGGAACCTTATCATCGGTTTCGGTCGGCTCGGTGGGCAGACGATAGGGCTTATCGCCAATCAACCCGCTGTTCTGGCCGGTGTCCTTGACAGCGATGCATCCGTGAAAGGTGCCCGATTCGTCCGGTTTTGCGATACATTTAATATTCCGATCATCTGCCTGGTCGACGTTCCCGGATTCATGCCCGGTCCTGAGCAGGAGCACGGCGGGATTATCAGGCACGGAGCGAAACTGCTCTACGCTTTCATTGAGGCGACGGTACCCCGCATCACCGTAGTCGTTCGCAAGGCGTACGGCGGGGCTTATATCGTTATGAATTCGAAACATATCGGCGCTGATATCAATTATGCCTGGCCTACTGCGGAAATCGCAGTGCTGGGCCCCAGAGGAGCGGCAGAGGTCATTTATCGAAACGAGATCCAATCTGCCGACGATCCCGCAAAGGCCCTTCTGGAGAAGGAAAGCCATTATCGGAAAACGTTCGCGAATCCCTTTCTGGCAGCGAAGCGGGGCTACATAGACGATGTGATCTTTCCCAGGGACACCAGGGGAAGACTCATCCGCAGCCTTCAGGTCCTGGAGGGCAAGAAGGGCCACAAGCCGGAACGAAAACACGGGAATATTCCGCTGTGAGGTACATGTGTTCCACAAGATCTTAATTGCAAATAGAGGGGAAATCGCCGTCCGTATCATCGGCACCTGTAAGCGAATGGGAATAAAGACTGTGGCGGTGTACTCCGAGGCTGATTTTCGCTCTCCATACGTCGAACTGGCCGACGAGTCGGCTTTCATAGGCGCCGCGCCTGCCCGAGAATCGTTCCTGGACCAGGAGAAAATTGTTGAAATGGCCCTGAAACACGGATGCGGTGCCGTGCATCCAGGGTACGGATTCCTGTCGGAGAATCCTGATTTCGCCCGGATGGTCCACAACGCGGGACTCGTCTTCATCGGTCCGCCCGTTTCCGCTATTACCGCCCTGGGCGACAAAATGGCTTCCAAAGAGTTGGCGATTCGGGCCGGAATCCCCGTGGTTCCCGGGCACTCGACCCCCATGTGCGACCTGGAAAGCGTAGTGGGAATTGCCGAAAGGGTGGGCTTTCCGCTGCTCCTGAAACCCGCTGCGGGCGGAGGAGGCAGGGGAATGCGCGTTGTCGCGTCCGAGGAGGAATTACCTGCCGCGCTGGAGGCCTGCAGGGAGGAGACCCGCAAGAGTTTCGGGGACGACCGCATTTTCATGGAGAGGTACATAACGAAGCCGCGACACGTCGAAATTCAGATACTTGCGGACGACTACGGAAACGTGATTCATCTCGGAGAGCGGGAATGCTCCATACAGCGCCGGTACCAAAAGGTGATCGAGGAAACTCCTTCTGTGGCAGTGAGTCATGAACTTCGCAGCAAGATGGGCGACGTAGCCTGCGTTCTTGCCAAAGCAGCGCGATACGTGAACGCGGGAACCGTGGAGTTTATCGTCGATCAGGACCAGAATTTTTATTTTCTGGAAATGAATACCCGACTCCAGGTGGAGCATCCGGTAACCGAGCTGGTGACCGATCTTGATCTCGTCGAACACCAAATAAAGATTGCCGCGGGCGAACGACTTGCCCTCAGGCAGGAGGACGTATGCTTCAAAGGATGGGCGATTGAGGCACGGATCTGTGCGGAAGATCCTTACCGCGGATTTCTTCCCACCACGGGTATGATCACGCGGTATGCGGAACCCAGAGGAAAACACATCAGGGTTGACAGCGGTATTGCTGCAGGCAGTCTCATTACCATCTATTACGATTCGCTTCTTGCCAAAGTGGTCGTATGGGGAAAGCACAGGGAAGAAGCCGTAGCCAACCTGGTCAGAGCATTGAATGGATACCATATCGAGGGATTGACCACGAATGTCGATTTCTGCAACGCCATTGTGAACCATCCGGCCTTCATTCGGGGAGACCTGTCCACCGATTTCATAGACGAACACTTCGTGGACGGAGAGAGCAAGGAGCCTCCGGCTGTGGAGCATATGCACTGTATGGTGATTGCGGCATGCCTGGTTTTTCACACCCGTCGGGCGCTGGTGAAGAGGTCCTTGAAGCCTATGAGCCCGCTCGTGGGAGGTACTCCGGCTCCTCAAAGAATCCATGATTACGTGGTGAGGGTGAATGCAACCGTTTTCAAGGCGCAGCTCGACGGCGACCAGGGGGGGCGGCGGTGGATCGTCACGGTGGACGACAAGCCTTATGAAGTCCTGACTCCCGAATTCGAGTATTACAGGCGACGGCTGAATTTGAAAATCAACGGCCAATCTCACATGTTTCGGCTGCAGTACCAGGACCACCACATAAAAGCTTTCTTCTGCGGGATTCTAGGCATTTTTGAGGTATACACGCCCCGGGAATGGGAACTCAATCGCTTCATGCTGGCCGACAAAAAAGTGGTGCCGGAAAATGTTCTGAAATGTCCCATGCCCGGACTCATAACAGCCATTTGCGTTGACAAGGACGCGTACGTTCGTCGTGGGCAGGAGCTTGTGAGGATGGAATCCATGAAAATGGAGAGCGGTGTAGCTTCGCCGTGTGACGGCCAGGTAGAAAAGATTCTGGTCCAGCCCGGTCAGGCTGTGGAAACCGACGAGGTTCTGATGACGTTCAAGTTATAGTAATTTTCGAAAGTATTGTCGGATTGATAAGCCTTCCCTTCCATGTACCATGTTGAAACAGGTCGTTGCGAGGAGCGTAGTGACGAAGCAATCTCGCTTTGCCGAACGAGATTGCTTCGGGCTTCGCGCTCACAATGGCAGTCTTCCAATCTCATCGCGCAATCAGAATCGACCGTACTCTTGAAAATCCCTATATAGAGCCGCGTCGCCGGCGAGAGGGTAATTTCGGCGGCCCAGAGCTGCAGTTGCTTTTGGTTCTCGTGATACGCATTCGCCACAGGATTTATGAGATTGCAGGGCTTGGGGCTCTCTTGAGCGGAGTGATGAGACGGCTCTGCGTAGTCCGCAGCGAAGGAGAGCCCCCAGCCTGTGCCCAGAATCGAGTTATACCAATGCGCTACCAGACAAGTGACGATGGATGAAGCCTGTCCTGGCGGGTCTCCGAAGCGAAGTCAGGCCGCGCCGTTCGTAGCAAGGAGATCTGGCAGGACAGGCCGTGAACCAGCGTTTCAATGTTACTCTTTTGAAAGCGCATCGGTATTACCTGCAAAAAAACGAATCCGTATGAGATGCGTGAGCTGCGCTAAGCAACAAGATCCCGATTCGCGGAGAAAATCCGCCCTAGATCAAACATCCGATAGAATTGATTCGTGACTTGCCGGCCGCGGGCGCTGTTCCGGGGGCGTTGGGAAAGCCGGCGCCCGGACGTGACACGCAGCGCTGTGACCTGCGCCTTCATCGTGAAGCGGAGGCTCAACCTCGGAACAGATGGGGATGCGCAGCCAGCAGCGAGGATGAAAACGGCAACCCGATGGCGGGTTGATAGGGCTCGGAACGTCTCCTTCCAGAATAATGCGTTCTCGTTTTGCAGAAGGATCCGGAATAGGTACTGCGCTCATGAGAGCCTCGGTGTACGGGTGCAAGGTACGGTCGTAGATGTCCTCTTTGGAGCCTATCTCCACAATCTTCCCCAGATACATGACCGCTACCCTGTCGGAAATGTGCTCCACCACCGAAAGATCGTGCGAAATAAAGAGATACGTAAGGCCGTATTTTTCCTGGAGGTCCTCCAGCAGGTTCAATACCTGCGACCGTATCGAGACGTCGAGCGCTGATACCGGCTCATCGGCTATGACGAGACTGGGATTGAGCGCCAGCGCCCTCGCGATGCCTATTCTTTGTCTCTGACCTCCCGAGAATTCGTGGGGATACCTGTCAACGGACTCGGGACGCAGACCGACATCATCCATGAGTTCCATAACCTTGTCCAGTCGTTCGGACCTGGTCCCGATCCTGTGAATATTCAGGGGTTCCATGATGATGCTGCGAACGGACTTGCGCGGATTGAGGGAGGAATACGGGTCCTGAAAAATAATCTGCATCTTCCGCCGAATTTCTTTCATATCATTTCGCTTAAGTGGGCCCAGGTCGCGGCCATCGAAAAATACCTTACCGGAAGTAGGCTTTTCAAGCCTCAGAATGAGCCGGCCGAGAGTCGACTTGCCGCATCCGGATTCACCCACGAGCCCAACGGTCTCACCTCTGGAAATCTCGAGGTTCACACCATCAACCGCGTGGACATACAGCTCCTCGCGGGAAAGAAAACCTTTTTTCACGGGAAAAAATTTGACCAGATCTTCGGTGCGAATCAAAGGACTCCTGCGATCCGCAACAGGCTGCCGAACAGACGCCACAATGTGCTCCGTATCCAGACTGTCGGTCGTGCCGACCTTGTTAATGAACTCTGCGTGACAATTCCTCAAGAACTTGGCTCATCGTGTCTTCCGTGTTATACGGTTCGGGTCCGAGAAAGTCAACGAGGTGTAGAGCTGGAAAAAACCTTGCCGATACTCGGGCTTTTGCCCGGTCTGATCTGGTTGGCCTACTCCCGCTGGAAAAACGGGTATCAGCCCGGATCGTTCGAACACATGCTTCGGGTGTTCGTATGGGGTTGCGCTTGCACGATTCCCTCATTTTTCGTCGAACAGATATCAGGGGCAATGCTGCGCAGCGAGAGCCTGCCGCACGCGGCAATCTCGAGTTTCTTTCTGATTGCTCCCAGCGAGGAATTTTTCAAATTAGTGGCGGTGTGGATCGCTATTTATAGAAGCAGGCATTTCCGGGAACCTCTCGACGGGATCATATATGCAGCGACTGCAGCCCTCGGATTCGCTTGCATCGAAAACGTCATGTATATGGCGGAATTGGGCGGTCAAAGTTTTGTTTCCAGGGCGCTCTACGCGACTCCCGCGCACGTTCTATTTTCGTCCATGTGGGGCTATTCCATGGGACTTGCCCGCTTCAAGCGGGATGGAGAATTTCTGATCATCTGCAAAGGATTTCTCCTAGCATCGGGTCTTCATGGAATCTACAACTTCCTGGTAGCGGTGTATCCGAAGGCCGCGATGGTATCGCTGCTTCCGCTCATGGTCTTTATGGCTTGGCTCGCATATCGCAAAATTCAGGATTTTAGGACAAATTACCCGTTTCCGCCCCTGGGTAGGGGCGTACTCGTGTGCTGCCCGGATTGCGGAGCTTACGAACTGGAACGCTCTGAAGAGTGCTCCCGCTGCGGGTCCGTCATCCCGGTTCTGGATCCGGATGCCCCCAGGTTCTGCAGTTATTGCCGGACACAAGTGGACCCCTCGGCTCGGGCCTGCTCACGATGCGGTCGATTGCTATCGTAATTTCCTTGTACTAAGGAACACTTCGACTCATACGCATTCGCCACAAGATTTATAAGATTGCAGGGCCGGGGGCTCTCCTGAGCGAAGTGATGAGACGGCTCTGCGTCGTCCGCAGCGAAGGAGTCCCCCCAGCCTGTGCCCAGAATCGAGTTACCCGTAAAAAAGCGAATCCTTATGAGAGAATCCGACACAATTTTCGAGAACAATTGTAGCTCGTTGCGAATCCGCGCCGGTCTTTGCAACACAATACTTCCGGGGAAGACGCTCGTCACCGATTAAGGCAACCCGGCAAGCGCAGCAGCTCATCCTGAGCAATCGGGGATGCGGGATTCCCTCCCCTGATAATGAGGGGAGAAACATCGGCCAACCATCGGAACCAAACGGGGCAACGCCACAACAAGCTCTTGCACTGCGTCCTACTGGGCAGTACAGGCCGCGGCCAGGCTTTCCTTGCCAAACGGCGACATTTCACGGAGGAACTTTATTATTCCCGGTAATTCCTGAATCACGTACTCTATGTCTTGCTCATCGTTATACCTGGACAATGAAAAGCGAATGGAACCATGTACGGCCGTGAACGGCACACCCATGGCACGCAGCACGTGCGAGGGCTCCAGGGATCCCGACGTGCAAGCAGATCCGGAGGACGCGCAAATTCCTTTCTCGTCCATTCTCATGAGGATGGCTTCGCCCTCCACGAACTCAAACCCGATGTTCAGGGTGTTCGGGAGCCGCGATTCGAGATGACCATTTACGCGAGCCGAGGGTACAATTTCCAGTAGCCCTTGCTGGAGGCGATCTCTCATTTTCTTGACACGGCTGTTCTCCTGGTCGAAATGCTCCAGAGCGAGACGGGCCGCCGCTCCGAGGCCCACTATCCCGGGCACGTTTTCCGTTCCGCCTCTCCTGTTGGCCTCCTGATGACCTCCCATGACAAATGGCGAAAATCTGGTGCCTTTCTTGATGTACAGAGCACCGATGCCTTTTGGCGCATGGAGTTTATGCCCTGAAAGAGAGAGGAAATCTATATTCGAGGACGCAAGATTCATCGCAATTTTGCCCACTGCCTGCACCGCATCGGTGTGCATGAGCGCCCCGTGTTCCTTAGCAATTTCCGCTATTTCATGAACCGGAAATATGACTCCAGTTTCGTTGTTAGCCCACATAACCGACACGATGGCTGTTTCGTCGGTTATCTTGTTCCGCACTTCCTCCATGTCCAGCATCCCGTGTTTGTCTACAGACAACCACCTCACCGTGAAACCCTTGAATCTGGCCAGGTATTTACAAAAATTGAGAACAGCGGGATGCTCTACCCTCGTGGTGACGATCACTTTTCGTTCGGGCATCGTAGCCAGCGCGCTGAGAATCGCGGTATTATCGGATTCTGTCCCACCCGAGGTGAATACAATCTCCTGCGGTAAGGCGCCCAGCAAGTGGGCGAGGGCCTCCCTGGCACGGCGCACGTCCCGCGCGACCGTTCCGCCGAAGGAGTGCATACTGGAAGGGTTACCATAGCGTTCCGTCAGAAACGGGCATACAGCCTCAAAAACTTCGGGAGCAACCATGGTGGTCGCATTATTATCCATATAGATGGTTTTCATACCGCCACCTCCTCAACGTAGAGGTCTGGGTGGACGAGTTCTTTGAGTTTGGTTTCAATTCCTGTTCTTGTCAGCGATGAACTCGGACAGGAGGTGCACATTCCTCTCAATGCTACGACGACACGATCACCCTCCAGATCGATGAGTTCCACATCCCCTCCATCGTGCTGGAGCATAGGGCGTATCTCTTTTTCCATGACCTCCTGGATTTTGGCAATTTTCTGAAGCGTGGTCATACGTTTTTTTGCAGCCTCCGGCGTTTTCTCCTCTTTCTTACGCTCGCCTCTGACAGCGTCCAGGATCGCGGTGATCTTATCGTGGCACATTCCGCAGCCGCCGCCTGCCTTGGTAAAATGGGTGACCTGCTCTATGGTGGTCAAATTATTGGCCCTTATTTCGGCCCTGATCTGTTCGTCCGTGACGCCGAAGCATTCGCAGACCAGCTCTCCTTCCAGTTGTTCCCGGGGTGCCGGCTCTTTGCGATAGCAGGCGACCGCAGCATGAAAGGCGTCTCTTCCCATGACGGAGCAATGCATTTTCTCCTGCGGCAATCCGCCCAGGTATTCGGCTATATCCTGATTTGTGATCTTCAAAGCTTCATCGACCGTCTTGCCTTTCAGCATCTCGGTCAACGCACTGCTGGACGCTATGGCACTGCCACAACCGAACGTTTGAAAACGGGCATCCAGGATACGCTCACTGCCGGGGTCAATCTTAACAAATAGCTTCAGGGCGTCTCCGCATGCCAGTGAACCCACTTCTCCGATCGCATTGGCATCATCGAGTTCACCCACGTTTCTCGGATGGAAAAAATGATCTTTCAGTTTTTCACTATATTCCCACATTGGACACCTCGTATCGCGTCACCATGATTTAGTCGCGCTGAAAAGATATCAGAGAGAACATAACACTTCAAGGTATTCCGTATGAATACCTTTTATCTAAGATGCTCGAGTATCTGCAAAGTTTCCCTGCATACCCTTTTTTCCGGAGCGCACCCACTTACCGGTGTCGCACGGTACCGGAAATGCCCCCGTTAGACAAATTTATCCTTCAGATCCGTAGTTTCCCGGGTATCAACAAGGAGGAATCATTCAGTTATTGGGGAAAAGTAGCCAACCTCTGTCATTGCGAGGAGTGAAACGACGAAGCAATCTCTGTACTTTAAGGCGGAGATCACTTCGCTGCACCCGCAATGTCGGCCCCTTCCTACCGGTAACTGAATCGATAGCAGAAGAAGCACATTTCTCTTTCCGGTGTCAAATGGCAATATAGCATTGTGAGGCGTAGACGGACATGTTCGTCCACCGCGTTGACCATTGGGGCTGTTGGTGGTAAAAACAACAATTCCGGTGATCGAAGATGGGGTGGAACTAGCTTGAATGTATGGCCCTTTGCTGCTGCCGTAACCGGGTGGAAAAATATTATTAGTTTTTGTTTCATGGGCGATTCGGTGCGAACGGCAATGGAGTTTCCTCGCATGAGCGGCTATTTTTCGGGGCTATTGAAAGTTTTACCGGCATTGCTTGTGTTGCTGATTATGAGTTGCGCTCCGGGTGTACCCATTTCCCGGGAGATGAGCGTTGAGGAACTCATCCCGGAAATGCAAAAAAAATCCCATTTCGTCAAACAATTCAGGGCTGATTTCATCAAAACGCGGCACACTTCAGTATTCAGCAGAGATGTTGCGGTTCATGGAAGCCTCGTCTTTCAGAAACCGAACAATTTTCGCCTGACGCTCTCGGGAGACGTGAACGTGGAAATTGTTTCGGATGGAAGACTGATCTCCCTCACCCACGACGGAGCGGATCAAGAGACCTTTCGCGTGCATGGCGAACGCGACTTGTCGAGGTTCTCCGATCCCCTGATGCTTCTCCTGCAAAATATCGAAGACGGTGGGTTGAGACGGTTTGCGATTGCACAAAGCGTCCGGGAAAAGGACGACACGGTGCTCAGGATCGAACCGGTGAACGACAACAAGTTTGAGCGAATTCAGAGTGTCACGCTGAGGCTTTCGGATTCGGGCGAGATCAAGAAGGTGGGAATATATTTTAAGGACGGCGATGAGGACGAAACGGTGTTTACATCGTGGTCAATGCTTACGAGCAGTGACCCGGAAATCGTTGCTCTGAACCGGAAATTAAGGCAACTCGCCGACCGGGAGAGAGATGTGCCGAGCCGCTTTCGATCCGGATCAACTCCTGCTGACTCGGATGTCTCTGCCGCGGAATCCGGAACAGGGGCGACACTCAGCGCGGATACGCTACGTCATTTTCGTTCCGGCAGATAAACAACATCGCTATCGAGCCTGATAAATCTCCAGGAACCGCCGAGGAATACGGCGCTTTCCCAATCGAAATCAACGGGTCGCGCCCATATCCCCTGTTTCGGCGCTCGCACCTCCGTTTCCGGAAATATTTCTCCCTTGCCGAAAAAACGAGCTTCCCACTTGATGCCGTTTATGTTGTAAAAGCGGTTGTCTATCACTGATCTTTGCCGCGAAGGCCCTTGGAAGCAGAGCGGAATTGATGTTTAGTCGGCAATGAGAGGTTTCCTGCGAAACGGATCCTTGAGATGCTTCCCGCAAATCTTTGCATAGATCATCAAAGGGGACATCAATACGAGAGAGACAAGCCCGAGAAGGCCGACAAAGAATACCACCGGGATCATAGCGAAAAGAAACCAGATAGTTCGTATTTTGTTTGCCGCCTGTTGGTCCACGAGCACTCCCCTATTTTCGGAAGGCATTCACGCCGACGCGTTTTCCGCCACGAGTTTTCAGAGTTCCTACCATACGACCGTCGGGGGTGACACTGCCGGAAAACGTGTGGCCGCTGTTGTGGCTCGCGAAGATCTTTCCGTGGTTGATGTTACCCGCAAAATGATACGTGTCTTTAGCCCCGAACAGCGTGTACACGTGAGCCACACCTTCGATCAGGTGTCCTTCCTGCCGGACCTGAGCTTTCACTGTCGAGCCCAGGACCGAGGCTTCCCAGTTTCCGGTAACGTTCAGCCCGGTACCCTCAGCCGGGAAAACCGTCAGAACGAGTAAGACGGCCGATAAAGTCAACATTCTTGCCATTCACATCCTCGTAACAGGAGCAGCCAGGCATCACGCCCGCGAATAAGCATCCCAACCTCACGGAATATCAAGTCGAATGGTACCCGTGAACCAACGGACAGCCCTTCTGGCCAGCCGTCTCGCGTCTTTGGGGTCTGCCGTGGTCACTGCTCCGAATTTTCCGGAAACAGACCTTACGACGATAAGACCTGGATTCAAATCTTTTGTTTCATCCGGTCGCTCCAGACGAACGGTGCACGATTGCCGGAACGCCACTGCTTCGGCGTCTGCTTCTTCAACCGCCATGAGGATGCTTTGAACCAGGCCGAGCAAGAGATGTCTGTCAGGCCGCGGCACGCCTTCATCAACATATACTTCGGGAACGGCACCGTCGTCGTCGCCGATGCAGATAATACATTGCAGGTCCTCGGAAAATACAGCAAGAGAGAGCATTGGCTCGACGGAGATTTTCATGACACACCAGGCAGAGCGCGAGACAGTCAATCTGATCCGCGCGATGGCACCCTTGTGGATCTCTGGCGAACAGTCTCGGCCAACAGGATGGCAGTTGTCTGGGAGACATTGAGGGAACCGATTTTCCCGGTCATCGGCACGGCAATGCGTTCGTCGCATTTCTCGCGCACGAGTCTTCGCAGCCCTTTCCCTTCGGATCCCAGCACGAAAGCTGTCGCGTACGTCAGATCGGTGGAATAACAGTCGCGTTCGGCTCGAGCATCTGCGGCATACAGCCAGTACGAGGCTTCTTTGAGCTGTTCCATGGCTCTCACGAGATTCACCACCCGGGCGACGGGAATGTGCGCTGAAGCGCCAGCCGATGCTTTCTCGACAACGGCGGTCACCGGCACTGCACGGTCTTGCGTGAGGATCACTGCGTCGGCTCCGAGGCATTCGGAACTGCGCACGATGTTTCCGAGATTCGCGGGGTCCTGAATTTCGTCGAGTATTACTACAATGCCCTTCCGCGTGGCGAGATCCGGCACTATATCCTCGAAATCCGCGTAGGGAAACGGGCCGACGCGTGCAGCAATGCCCTGATGGTTCGGAGACAAAGCGAGGGAACCCAGATCGAGCGCCGATATCCTGGTCAAGGGGATTCCTGCCGTCTCGAGCAGTGCGTACAGATGCCACTCCGGGAGAGGGTCCCTGGAAAGAAACACCTCTTCCACCAGCCTTCTCCCCACGGCAAGGGTTTCCAAGACAGGGTGCACACCGTATATGACATTTCTACGAGGGGCCGCTTTTCGCTTCTTCAACTGGATTTTACGTCCACAATGACTTCGTTCAATTCTTCAGGTGTTGGACCTCGGCCTTTGACATCTCCCGCGGCAATCTCCCTGAGAGCCATGACAACCTCTCTGTTGTCCCGCAAAGGAATGGTGAGAGGAGCACCTCTTTTCAGTTCTTTGGTTCTCTTGGATGCCAGAATGACCAGGGCAAAGCGGTTCTCTACTTGAGACAAGCAATCTTCAACAGTTACACGTGCCATTGTACCTCTCGCTATTCTATATTTTGGGTTTGTTCTCGTATTTTTTCCAACTCAGTCTTCATGTTTACCACGTGAGAGGCAATCTCCGTGGAAGCGGACTTCGATCCGAGGGTATTAACTTCTCGATGGAGTTCTTGCAAGAGAAAATCAAGCTTCCTCCCGAGAGGAGATCCTTCTTTTCCCGAGTTGAGAAACTGCTCCACATGACTGTCCAACCGAATCAGCTCCTCGGTGACATCGCATCGGTCGGCAATGAGCGCCACTTCCTGTGCGAGCCGGTCCTGGTCCAGTTGCAATCCCCCCGTGAGTTCCTGGATGCGTTTTGCAAGTCTCTCTCTCGCGGCAACAGTCACCTGACCCACTAACGGGGTAATGGAGCGGGCCATTTCCCGAATCGATATCAGCCGTCTCTGGATGTCTCGCCAGAGGGTTTCTCCCTCCGCAATCCGCATTTTGTCCAGAGAGTCCAGCGCATTGCGGACGCTCGTTTCTACTGCAGGCCACTCCTGTCCCAGCGCGTCCTCTTTTTCCACCGGAACAATCACGTCTCTCAAGCTCAGCATGTCAGGGAGTGTGACTTCCCCGCCAAGGCCGAATTTTTGTTTCATGTCCAGGAGGCAGTTATAATATCCGGCTGCCAGCGTTTCATCCAGGATCACCTGCACTAGGCCGCCCTTGCCACCGTTACGCGTTATGACCACGTCAAATTTTCCCCGATGCGTCACCTCCGAGATCTTCTTGCGTATGGTGGGCTCGAAAGCAGTATACATGCGGGGAACCCTCAGGTTGATATCGAGGAACCGATGATTCACTGCCCGAATTTCGGTGATGATCTCCAGATCGCTGGTTGCATGTCTCCCTCGGCCGAAACCGGTCATGCTCTTGACGTGGCGGTCAACTTGCATTTGTAGCTCTCCCTGAGCCTGTTGAGAATCTTGATAAGTTCCGGATCTGCGTAATCCGGGTAGGTCCACTCCAGCGGCTGGTACGTCCTTGCGCGAAAGACGAGGGTAAGGTCTCCGAAAATCCCCCGGCCCAAGTAGATTCTGTGGGCATTGTTTTTTCCCGTAGCCAGCACAAAATTACCCAGGGTTAACAATCCCGGATCCAGATTGAACCTGCGCTTGCCCGCGACGGCCGAAGATAGCTCCAGCTGATTGGTCAAGCACTTGATGTGAACCAGTTCGGCTCTGTCAAGCATTCTTTCGAATGACCACAGCCACCTCGCGATGCCCGGCCCCATTTCCGCATCATAGTAGGAGGTATACCGGAAATCAAGCGGTCCTATTTCTTGTTCCACAGGGCCCAGGCGCTCTATAAGGACAGATTGACTCTCGTCAGCAGCCGCCTTGTCGGGGGTCAAAACACTCACGATTAACTGTGCGGGTTCGGGAAATGTCGGTATGCTCAATGCCGGTCCTCATGCATAACCGGCGAATGCGGACCTGATTGAGCCGGCACACGCGGGACCGCGTCTGTGCTGGTGTTCGCTGGTCTTTGCGGGGAAAAAGGCGCGGATTATTCGTGCTTGGTGTCTCCCTGTTCGTCCACGCCTAGTTCAATGCCTTCCAGCATGGCCTTCGGAAACACCGTGGTCTGAGTTTCGAATACTTTAGGTGCCTGCTCTCTGCGTCGCCTGATCACTTTCAGAGACTTCATCTCCATTGCCGTTTCCGGCTCGGGTTTTGTCATTCTCGCCTTCCGCGGAGCAGACCGAGGCGCAACCTTCTGGGAATCGGGTTCGGTTTGCACCACCTGCTCAATGTGATCGAGAACCGGTTCCTCAACGCAAACCTCAGGCAGGGTCGGTTCTTCGGATTCCATGTTTTTTGGGAACAGTGCTCGCGCTTTGGCCAAGCTCGGTATTCTGCCCCCGCCCTTCACTTTCTTGTTCAGAAGCCTGGGGATAGTGAGTTTCGTTGCCCCGAGCTGGAGTAAATTCCGTTTTTTCTTCGATAGTTCGACTTCCGTCCAGCCGCATACCGGAATTGCTCCTTCATCGGACACCACACGTACCTCCCGCTCCATAGTATCACTCTCATCCGGAACGATGACTTCCGTGAACCAGGATTTTTTGGGATCATACCGAAAAATTTTTTTCCCAAAATCGAGATGAATAATATTTTCGTGAGGCATTTTACTGCTGAATCGCAACATTTCGATGACATTCTTGGACCGGCTCATTGCTTGTCCCCTCTTCCCCATAATTAGCTTTTATTAATTATAACGCATAGTAAAAAGTTTTTCAACGGACAGAGCAACGATTTGTTCAGTTTCCCCTTTTCTGAAATGAACATACTCAACTTTTGCGCAAGCCAACGATGAAATTGACCGAATTATTCAACACTCTTTTGCCTAAGATGCGCGTCCTCGCGGAAGAGAGCTACATTTTTCGCAATCGTTCTTCTTCTTCCTCAGAGGTTTTGCAGTCGATACAGTGGGTGGTAACGGGTCTGGCTTCCAATCTCTTGAATTCGATCGGTTCCCCACAGACTTCGCAGAACCCGAAGGAACCATCCTCGATTTTCTCCAGGGCCTTGCGAATCTTGTTTATCAACTTTCTTTCCCGATCCCGAATTCTGAGCTCGAAATTCCTATCGGATTCCAGGGACGCCCGATCCGTAGGATCCGGAAACGACGTCTTGCCTTCAAGTTCGGTCATGTCTCCTACGGTCTTTCCCGCTCCGCGCACGAGTTCATCCAATTGCTTCTGAAGCAAACCCTGGAAGTATTCAAGATCTTCTTTTTTGAGTTTCATTCGTCTCCTCCAATACTGCCATTCCAGAAACCGCCATTCCTGCGTGTCAGGGCACGGGCAGTTGTTTCCTGTTTCTTCAATCGAATCGGTCGCTCATGGTGCGAGATGCACATCCCCGCGGCCCAAGAGATCGTGGAGATGTATGATCCCCGCGAGATTTCCGTTCTCATAGACGACTGCCAGGGCCGTTATAAGCTTCCTTTCCATGATTTCCAAGGCCTCGGCTGCAGTTCGGTCCTCACGAATGGTAAGGGGGTTGCGCGTCATGAGATCCTGCGAGCAGCTGTCGTAAATTCCCGTGCCATTCTCCAACGCCCGTCTCAAATCTCCATCCGTTATGATTCCCAACAGGCGATCCTCTGCCGTCACCAGCGTGAATCCCAGGTTTTGCGCGTTGATACTCTTAATGATGACGTCCAGGGGCGCATTCTCGTCCACTTCAGGGATCGACGGTCTATTGAGCATGATATCCCGTACCTTGAGACTCAGCCTCTCTCCGAGACTCCCTGCGGGGTGATGTCGAAGGAAATCTTCTTTCCTAAAACCTCTGCGCACCATGAGCGCGATAGCCAGAGCGTCTCCCAAAGACAATGCTGCAGTGGTACTCGCGGTGGGAGCCATATTCAGCGGGCACGCCTCCCTCGGCACTCGGCAGTCCAGAACGAGATCCGACATGCGCGCCAGGGTGGAAGAGGGGGCTCCCGTAATTCCCACGACAAGAGAGCCTCGTTTTTTTATGGTCGCGACCAGGGACGTAATTTCGGCAGTCTCTCCGCTGTTGGATAGAGCCACCAGAGCGTCATCGCGGCTCACTATTCCCACATCGCCGTGAAGTCCGTCCACCGGATGCACAAAAATGGCAGGAGACCCGGTGCTCGTGAGAGTAGCCGCTATCTTACGGCCGATAATGCCCGATTTGCCGACTCCCGTTATAATGATCCGACCGCGCAGGGAGTAGAGCATATCCACGCATTTTTCGAACCGGTGATCCAGGCGTTCCATTGTCGCGCGGATTCCCTGTATTTCTATCTCGAGCACCTGGCGTGCTATTTCCAGGGCCCGGCCGTTCAGGCTACAGGTTTCGGGAGACTGCATCCACCACCATTTCCACGACCGATCTTACCTCATCTTCGTTTTCGCCTTCGGCCATCACGCGACAGAGAAGCTGGGTTCCGGAATATCGAACGAGGAGACGGCCCTTGTCCTTGAGACGGCCTTCGGCCTCGTCCATTATCTTTTTCACCTCCGGAACTTCGTCCAGGTTTCTTCTCGTCTTGACTTCCACGTTTTCCAATATCTGAGGGAACAGCCGTACGCGTGCGGAAAGTTCCGATAGGGGCTTGCCTGTTTCCATCATGACCCTCATGACTTGAAGGGCGGACATGATCCCGTCGCCGGACGTTATTTGATCGAGAAAAATTAAATGTCCGGATTGTTCTCCTCCGAAATTGAAACCGTCCTTCCTCATGCGTTCGACAACGTATCGATCTCCCACGGGGGTCCTCACCAGATCCACCCCGAGATCCTTCATCGCAACTTCCAGACCGAAGTTACTCATGACCGTGGCGACCAGGGTATTCTTCTTGAGTTCCGATCGTCTCATCATATCCCAGGCGATAATTCCCATGATCTGATCGCCGTTGACCTCTTTGCCGTTTTCGTCAGCGAAAATTACCCGGTCCGCGTCGCCGTCCAACGCAACCCCTATATGGGATCCGGTCTTGAGCACCTCTTGACATACCACATCAGGATATAAAGAACCGCAATTCATGTTGATGTTGTGTCCGTCAGGGTGCACTCCCACAGTCGTGACGGACGCACCGAGTTCCTCGAATACCAGAGGTGCAGCCTTGTACGCAGCGCCATTGGCACAATCGAGAACCATCTTCATGCCGTCGAGAGTGAGATTCCCGGGGAAGGTGTTCTTCACGAATACCACGTATCTTCCCAGAGCGTCTTCTATGCGGACCGCCCTCCCAATCTTTTCGGCTGTCGGGCGTATCTCGTCTATATTGTTAGAGAAGATGAGACGCTCGATTTCGTTTTCAATCTCGTCTGAAAGTTTGAAACCGTCACGTGAGAAGAATTTTATTCCATTGTCCTGAAAAGGATTGTGGGACGCTGAAATGACCGCGCCTGCATCACATCTCATGTTCGTTGTCAGGAAAGCAATTCCCGGGGTCGGTATGGGGCCCACCAACAGAACGTCGGCCCCCATGGAACAAATACCGGCAGCCAGAGCGTTCTCCAGCATGTAGCATGAAATTCGTGTGTCTTTTCCCACAAGAATCCTATGCTTTCTGCCCGGTTGCTCCAAAGCCACGTGAGCTATGGCCCGCCCCAGCTTGAGTGCGGTTTCGGCTGTCATTGGCTCCAAATTGGCCACGCCGCGCACGCCGTCTGTTCCGAAGAGTCGCTTTGCCATGTCTATTCCTGGATCTCCCGGCGCATTGTCCGTCCAACATCTGCACAGACCGAAGATCCACTGTAGATCCAAGGCCTCGTGCGGTTCAAGACCCTCAGGGCGGTGCCCCGATTCATGCTCGTCGCGGCGGCGAGGCATTGTGCTGCGCATTGAAACAAGGCGAGCGGGTCTCAGCACTCAGCGTCGAACGATCCGAATCCGGCTCACTATTACCGGATCGGACGTTCGTGTTCAATGCAGCCGCATGTATTTTTGAGAGCAATTTCTCTTCTGATCACGAGCCGTCTGGCAGCTATGAAATTTAATCTTTCTTTTTAGCATCACGCAAATATCATCGCAAGTGATTTTTGTCGCCCGACTCATCCATTCAGGTACGGAGGCTGTCATGAGAAGCCCGGTGAAGCAATCTCCGCCTCTACGTATCGTGATTGCTTAGCCGTTCCCCTCTTCGCATCACAGGGCTAAATGGTTGAACCCTCCTCAAGCGTTATAGAGGTTGACCGGGATTACCGAGATTGTTACCCTCGCCATGACGTTCCGGCCGGTACGTACCTGCCTGGACTTGTTCTTCAATGGTGTGAATTTGCGATGATAGACCTTCACGTCCATACCAATATTTCAGACGGCACTTTGTCTCCGGAGGAAGTGGTTCGTCTAGCCGCGGCCAAAGGAATCAGAGCGATTGCCGTGACCGATCATGACACGGTTTCCGGAATAGCTCGCGCTCAGGCTGAGGGTCTTTCCGCAGGTGTGGAAATAGTCCCCGGCCTGGAGGTGAGCACCCAATGGGAACACGGTATTCTCCATGTGCTTGGATACTTCATGGATCCCCATGACACCTATCTCATCAGAACCCTTGATTACCTCAGGCAGGGAAGACAAGAGCGGATTCCCAAAATAATCGAAAAATTGCGGCAGTGCAGCGTTGAGATATCCGAGGGAGAAGTCTATGAAGAGTCCGTAGGGGGAGTACCGGGTCGACCTCACGTTGCAAACGTTCTGGTGCAAAAAAATTACGCGAAAACGTTGCAGGACGCATTCGACAGGTACTTGAAGAGAGGCGCTCCGGCTTATGTGGAAAAGACCAAACTTCCCATGTACGAGGCGATGCGCGTGATTTCGGCTTCCGGCGGCTTGCCCGTGCTGGCGCATCCGCATTCGCTCAACGAAAACGATGCCAACCGCCTCGAAACATTTGTCCGCGATCTCCAGAATCATGGTCTGAAGGGTATAGAAGTGTACTACTCCGCTCATAGTGCCGAACAGACGGAATTATACCTGAATCTGGCTACGCGCCTCAGTCTTGCCGTAACAGGCGGAACTGATTTCCATGGCTCGAACAGACCGGGTATTGAACTTGGAAGACTTCCCTGTGGAAAATTGCTTCCCTATTCGCTTCTGGAGAATTTGAAGAACAGACTGTGACAGTTATTGTCGGGCTTCATTTTCGATGCGTTCGCTATTCGTTGTGACATCAGGAACAGGAAATTAGACGAAATGGATGTCCGAAAAGTTCTTGTCTTGGGGCTGGATGGTGTGCCCTATTCTTTGTTGAGACGTCTGATGGAGTCGGGACATTTGCCGGCGTTGGCGGAGATTGCGGGATCCGGAACGTTTCTCCCCATGGAGACCGCACTGCCGCCCGTCTCTTCCGTGGCATGGGCTTCCTTCATGACAGGAGCGAACCCCGGCGAGCACGGAATTTTCGGGTTCACCGATCTGAAGGATCGTGAGATTTCCCTGCATCTGCCGTCATTCGATGACCTGCGACGACCGCCCGTCTGGCAGACCCTGCCCGGCAAGAAATCCGTGGTGGTGAATCTGCCTTTCACGTATCCTGCTCGGCCCCTTTCCGGAGTGCTCATTGCGGGTTTTGTGGCTCCCATTTTCGAGAGATCGGTCTACCCGGAATCGTTGATACCGTGGCTGCAATCCAAAAACTATCGAGTGGACGTTGATTCCGTGCGTGGAAGACAAGATAGAGCTTTCCTGGTGCGAGACCTGTTCGAGACGTTGAGCGTTCACGAAGAAGTGATGCTTTCGTTGGCTCGGTCCGAACCTTGGGACCTTTTTATCGGCGTGATTACAGGCACCGATCGCCTGCATCACTTTTTTTTCGATGCCTTTGACGATGAGAATCATCGCTGGCACAGCCATTTTCTGGAGTATTACCGAAGGATCGATGCCTTCGTAGATGGATTCGTACGTCGCGTGGGACACGGGGTGCGAGTGATTTTGCTCTCGGATCATGGGTTCACTCGCCTCAAATGGCAAATCTATTTGAATCAGCTGCTGAGGAGCATGGGCTACCTGTCGTATGTTCGGCCCGATCCCCAATCGATTCACGACGTGCATCCCTCTGCTCGTGCTTTTGCAATGGATCCGGGCCGCATCTACGTGCACGGCTCGGACCGGTTCAGAACCGGATTCCTGGGACCAGTGGCCATCGAAGAAATAAAATCCCAGCTCAAGAGCAAGCTTGAACGCTTGCGACCTGTCGACGTGGGGATCTATGATGCAGAGTCCGACGAGCGTCTCTTTGCGGAAGTTTTGTTCAAAGAAGAAGTCTATACCGGTTCCTGCACCGATCTCGCTCCCGACCTTGTTGTCATTCCGTCGCGGGGGTATGATGTCAAGGCTGCGGTGAACGCTCCTTCAGTAGCAATGAAAGATATATTCACCGGCATGCATACCCACGATGACGCTTTCCTCATGGTGAACGACCCGTCCGCCGGTGAGAAACGTAGCAAATGGCACATCACGGACGTGGCAGGACTGATTACTGAAGTGTTGGCGTGAGGGGGAGCGGAATGTCCGGCACAAACATATTGAATGTCGTGTTGGTGAATCCCGAAATTCCGCCGAATACCGGAAACGTCGGAAGGCTTTGCCTCGCGGTGGGCGCCAGGCTGCACCTGGTGAGGCCGCTGGGATTCGGGCTGGATGACCGATCTCTCAAGAGAGCAGGACTGGACTACTGGCACAAACTGGATCTGGTGGTTTGGGATACTTTCCGGCAGTATCTCTCGACGGTGAACCCTGACGATCTCGTGCTCACCAGCAGCAAGAGGGGCCGAGAATATTATCGGTTGACATACCGGACCGGGGATCACATCCTCTTTGGACCCGAGACTTCCGGTCTGCAGGCCGACGTATTTGAGCGGTTTCCCGGCAGAATTGCCAGGATTCCCGTGAACCTGGATAAAGTTCGCTGTCTCAACCTGTCCACGTCGGCCGGGATCATGGTATACGAGGCCCTGAGACAGACGGGTAATCTGCCCTCGTGATCGGGTGGTGCAATGGTTCGAATCGGACGGCAGTCGATTTCGTTCGGCAAAATTCTGATGCCCGAGCCTCTGGTTCCTGGTGATACCGTCGCGGTTATTGCCGCGTCAGGGCCGCCGGATGAAAAGTTGCTGGCCACGGGAATCGACTTCGTGGAGAGCAGGGGATTCAGGGTCCTGACAGGGAAACACATCCTCGGGCAGAGCTCGTATCTCGCGGGCACGGACGCTGAGAGAATCGAGGACTTGAATTCCGCGCTCCGCAATCAGGAAGTCCGCGGCATTTTTCTGGCCAGAGGCGGGTACGGGGCCATGCGCGTTCTGCAGTTTCTGGATTTTGAAGCACCGGTCACCGATCCCAAGTTGCTCATGGGTATGAGCGACGTCACGGCGCTTCAACTGTCCCTGTATGCCCGTGCGGGGCTGGTGACGTTGTCCGGGCCGATGCTTGCGGGTCAGGTGGCGGAAGGTCTTGACCCGATGTCGGAACAGTGGTTCCTGCAAGCATGTACCGAACCTCTGATCTCACGGAATTTCTTTCCGGGAGATATGCCTATTCGGATTCTCAGGCACGGGACCGCGCACGGCCCGATTCTAGGCGGCTGCTTGTCCTTGATTGCCGCTCTGGTGGGCACTCCGCATGCTCCGGATTTTTCGGGCGCTATCCTGTTCATGGAGGACGTGGGCGAAGCGCCGTACAGGATTGACAGAATGCTCATGCAGTTGAAACTCGCGGGTGTTTTGGACAGGGTGTCCGGGATGATCATGGGGCATTTTCTGGGACCCGACGGGAATGACGTGGCGTCAGAGGCGGAGGACATCATTGCGGGGATCGTGCAATCCCCTTCTGTTCCTATCATTTCACGCTTTCCCCACGGCCATGCACTCCCAAATTTGACGCTGCCGCACGGCGCCTTCGTCCGACTGGACACGGAAGCGAGAAGCCTCATCGTGCAGTCTCCGCTGGAGTAATGTTTGCGGCGCCGGTGCCTTGTCGTCCGCTTCCCTCTCGTCATCTATCCGGATCCCGTGCAATCGTGACGCGTCGCGGCGCCGAGGGAAGCCATTCAGTCTCGAGGGGGAGATGTCATCGCCCCGTCATTGCGAGGGGTGAAACGACTAAGCACTCTCCATAGTTAGAGCGGTTCTGAAAAATTCTGTCGGATTAGTTCATGACTTTCGCCCATATTCCGACCAGCCAATCATGTCATTGCGAGGAGTGGAACGAGGACGCAATCTCTGTTTTGGTTAATTGGAGATTGCATCGGGCTTCGCCCTCGCAATGACAGTCTTTCAACCTTTCCGCGTAAACAAGACCGGCACCACTTTTGAAAATCCCTATAGCGGCGCCGATTGCTTCGCTGGGCTCGCAACCACGGCTTTATCAACCCGTAACTGCATGGATGCCGATGTGGGGACATTGGTTCTTGACTGCACAAAAAAAGATCTGATAAGAATATCTCTTTAAGTCCGTCCTTCCCGGCGTCTCCGCGGAAGCGGCCGTCGCCGGTGACCGGGAGTGGGCGACTTGGAGTTACTGAACCCGTCAGGTCCGGAAGGAAGCAGCGGAAGTAATCTCGGGAGTCGGCCCTGTGCCCGATCACCGGTCACGGTCGTCTCCCGGTAGAGCGGAAAACGTGAAATGCCCTCCTATCTGGTTCTGGCAAGAAAATACCGGCCTGCAACTTTTTCCGACGTAGTCGGACAAGATCATGTGATTCAGACCCTGTCCAATTCAATCTTGTCCGGCAGGGTCGCTCACGCATTCCTTTTTTGCGGGGTGCGCGGAGTGGGTAAGACCACGGTTGCCAGGATCCTCGCGAAAGCCCTGAATTGCACGGGAAGGTCCGAAACTGACGCCAATCCGTGCAACGCATGTTCTTCGTGCAATGAAATAGGCTCGGGAATTAGTGTGGACGTGCAGGAAATAGACGGCGCGTCCAACACATCTGTGGAAAACATCAGGGAAATTAACGAAAATATCAAGTATCCCCCGGTTAGCTCGCGGTACAAAATCATCATCATAGACGAAGTCCACATGATTTCCATCAACGCGTTCAATGCGTTGCTCAAAACCTTGGAAGAGCCTCCACCCCACGCAAAATTCATGTTCGCGACCACAGAAGCGCACAAAGTTCCTGCTACCATCAACTCCCGCTGCCAGCGCTTCAATTTCCGGACGATTTCTATTCGTGAAATTTCGGCAGGAATGGACCGAATCCTTGCACAAGAAGGTATCACGGCCGATGCGGAAGCTCTGGATCTGGTGGCAAGGGAAGCCCAGGGATCCTTCAGGGACGGCTTGAGCCTCCTGGATCAGGTGATTGCGTTGTCTCCGGTGCACATTGCGGTCAAGGACGTGGTGGCGACTTTGGGAATTGCCGGAAGAGACTGCTTCGGTAGACTCATTGCAGCTGTGTTTGAACGAGAACCGGCTCGTGCCCTATCCGTAGTGCATGAGCTGTTTCAGCAGGGTCATGATCCTGAGCAGTTTTTCCTGGACCTGGTCAAGTATGTGCGGAACTTGAGCGTGTGCAAGACTGTGCCGGCTGATGTCCGGCTCGAAGGGATGATCGAAGCGCCCCCGTCGGAAATAGAAGAGCTGGATAAACTCGCTGGCAGAACCAGCGCGGAAGAATTGCAAAACATCTTCTCTCTCCTCATCAGGGGCGAATCCGATATGAAGCGGTCGGCAAATCCGTGGATTGCCCTGGAAATGACGGTGCTGAAGATGGCCTATGCTCCTGATGTGGTCAACCTTTCGGAAATACTGCGACGCCTCGACTCAGGGGCATTGGGCGGAGGAACGGGAACTCGCCGGCACAGAATAAAGCCGGGCACTCAACCTGCGGCCCCGGAACACGCGGTCCCCAGTCCGAGAACAAGCGCTCCCTCCACGCCGGAGTTGCCAAAAGTCTCGGAAAAAGGAGATGAACGTTTCACCATCACTCAGGTTACTCCCCTGCCCGTGGGTACTCCGGATGAAGTCTGGTCCGGTCTGAAACGCCGAGTAATCCAGTCCGGAGACACCATCCTGAAATCAATCATGGATCATGGTACTCTGGTTACGTATGGGCCCACGTTAGTGGAAATCGGATTTAACAAGGATCTCTACAAAGAACAGTTTGAAAATCGCCTGAATGCCAGAGAGGCAACCAGGAGAATTTTTGACGAATCCTTTGGGGGGGCGAAGATGAAAATTCTGACCCTGTCCGAAGAAACCACGCTGCATGTGGCAAAACCGTATGCGGAACCCCAGGACGGCGAAACGGATCTGAACCGGGCGCTGCGCAATGAGGCCCTGGAGAACTCAATAATAAAATCCGTGCTCAAGGAATTCCAGGGAAGCTCGATCGAGGAAATAAAAATCCTGCGCTCCAAGCCTCGGCAAGATCCCTGAGTAACATGCGAGGCACTGGAATCCCGATATCGAGATCAGACGTGCAAAATTGTATAACGTAGACGAGAGAATCAACTGTGGCAGAGGGCTACTTGACAGAATCCGACCGAATCCTTTAACTTCAGTTTAGCAATGAGTCCGGATTCAGGAGAATGCTATGTCGGGATGTAAGAGTTGCTCAAGTTGCTCGCCTGAACGCAGCGTGAGAACTGCAAAGAAGGCGGAGAAATTAGAACAGGTGGAAAGATCTGAGAATCCTCGCTACCCCCACATTTTTGAAGGAAAGCAAGCGATTTTCTCCGACAAGAACGTCCAAATGATTGTGACGGTGCTTGCAGACAACTGCAGTGAAAAATGTGATTGCTTTACCTTGAAATCCCAGAGGGTTCTCAAGAGTGACGGACGCAAGGACCTGCCCGGGGATACCTTTGAAGTCTCACAGTCTGCGGGAGACGTGTGCTGGAAATTACGCGCGCTGATCTAAGGGCTCTCGCAGGGGCGGTTCCTGTGGATGGACGTTGTCCGGACGTCTTCGGCCCTTTGCAGGGGCTGGCGGTTCCCGAGCCGGGGACGGCGGGACGCGACAAAGCCGTCTGCACCTCTCTGCGCCCCCCGCAATTCCATTCAGATCAAGAAATCATTGAGCGGGGATTCCCAAGAGCCTCGCAAACTGAGTAGCACTTGCGAGGACACAAGAGTGAAGAGTATCTCCCGCGAAGAATTGGGGCAAGAAAACGGAGCAAAAGGGCGCTCTGCTTGGATCGCTGTGGATGCCCATGTGTACGACGTGTCGGTCAGCAAACGGTGGCCCGGCGGCACCCACATGAAACGCCACCAGGCCGGTTCGGATTTGACTCTTGATATCCAGGCCGCTCCCCATGGGCGTGAAGTGCTGGAGCGCTTTGCGGTGGTGGGGCTGCTGGAAGAGGCGCCCCGGGAGCTTGCAGGCGGCGTAAGAGACCGGGTCGACACTGTGCTCGAGGCACATCCTTTCTTCAGGAGGCACCCACATCCTGCCGTAGTACACGTCCCCGTGGGAATGTTCACGGTTGTACCGATCTTTCAGTTGTTGGCTTTGGCGCTGAACTCCTCTGCCACTGAATGGACTGCATTCTGCATGGTTCTGGCGGGAACGCTCTCAATGCCTGCGGCCATCGCGACGGGTTATTTTACCTGGTGGATAAATTACGCTCTTTCCGATACGGTCATCATTGCGAGAAAGCGCAGGCTTGCCTGGACCTCCCTGGTATTGGCCGTCGGTGCCTGCATGTTCAGGTGGTACGCGGTCACGGACCCCGTGTCGCTTGGGAGTCTTTCCGCGATCGTTTACAGTGTCGTAATTTTGCTGTTGTCGGGGATGGTGGGCTACATCGGTTTTCTTGGAGGAAAACTCACGTTTCCCTACGAATCGAAATAACGACATGTGGATCGGATCCGCGTCAATTGAAACGCATTGTCTCATTCCCTGTGAGGGAAGCCCATTCTCCGGGGAAACATAATTGTGTGGCACCGGAGCACTTTTCATGAATGAAACAGCGGGCCGATTGTCAGATGTTGCCGTCCAGCCGGTGAACTGGAAATTGTTCCTTGGATTGTCTCGTACTCCCCACGGAGTGTTGGACATGGCCACACCTGCCATGGCTGCTCTGCTGTGGCTGGGACATTTTCCGTCCGCATCCGTTGTCATCTTAGGACTGATCACCGCTTTCGCCGGCTATACGGCCGTCTATGCTCTGAATGATCTGGTCGACCATAGAGTGGACCGGGAACGATTGTCCTTGTCCTCCACCGAAGAGACCCTCTTCGATGTCGATGGGATCATGGTGCGCCATCCATTGGCGCAGAATCTGTTGCCATATACGAGCGGCTTCTTGTGGTTTACCTTCTGGGCAGGGGTCGCTCTCTTGGGGGCCTGGTGGTTGAATCCTGT
>DATHCX010000192.1:0-37423 GCA_035319325.1 Desulfomonilaceae bacterium | reverse complement strand
ATGCAATTACTGCAACAGGAAATACGACTGCGTTAACGAAAGCAGACCTGGAGTAACCAGCTCGGTGCTCAAACCGGAGCAGGCACTCCGCTATCTGGAGAGAGTCCTGGAAAAATCCCCGAACATAACTGTGGCGGGGATTGCGGGACCCGGGGATGCATTCGCCAATGCAAAAGGTACGATGGAAACGCTGCGACTCATCAGAGGCCGATTCCCGGAGCTGCTTTTGTGTCTTGCCACGAATGGCTTGAACATATTGCCGCAGATCGCCGAACTCGCGGAACTACAGGTGTCCCACGTGACGATGACGGTCAACGCCGTGGACCCGGAGATAGGCGCCAAAATTTATAGTTGGGTGCGGGACGGAAAAGTTATCTACCGGGGACGGGATGCCGCGGAACTGCTGCTGAAACGACAGATCGAGGCGATAAAAGCGCTCAAGGCACACGGCATAGTAGTCAAAGTGAACACCATCGTCATCCCGGGGATAAACGATCGGCACGTGACGGAAGTGGGCCGCAGAATGGCCGAGCTCGGCGTGGATATTCAGAACTGCATGACGATGTACCCGAATGCGGATACGCCCTTTGCCCACATTCCCGAACCTGACGCCCAACTTATGAGCGAAGTGCGCGGCGCGGCGGAACAGATCATCTCTCAGATGAAGCACTGCACCCGATGCAGGGCCGATGCTGTGGGGCTCTTGGACGCCGACCGCTCCACGGAATTCAGAGAGTGTCTCTCGGAATGCTCAAGTACCTATTCCCTGCGAACCGACGGAAGGCCCTATGTAGCTGTCGCAACCATGGAGGGAATACTGGTGAATCAACATCTCGGCGAAGCGGACCGTTTTCAGATCTGGGGGCCTTCTCACACCGATTATGTTCTGGTGGAGGAACGCCCGGCCCCGGAAAAAGGAACCGGAGTCAACAGGTGGTATGCGCTCGCAGAAATGCTGAACGACTGCCGTGCGGTCCTGGTGAGCGGCATCGGAGATACACCGAAGCAGGTGCTTGCGGAACACGAAATCCTTCCGGTGGAAATGAGCGGATTCATACAAGATGGTCTCGACGCGGTCTACGCAACGGGAAACACAGCGGTTCTAAAGGGCAGAAGATCGTCGGGTTCAAAAGGCTGTATGGGCTCCGGAGGCGGCTGCGGGTGATGGAGTTTTCCGATGGAAGCCCTTGCGGATGGTACCGTGCCGGCGGGCAGTGAAGAGAAACTCTGGATCACGCGAGAACCGCCGGTTCACAGATGCGGCCTGTTCGGCGGGGAACAATTTCAATCGACTTGTCTCGGACCGCGCTCAGGCCCGTGCTAGTGAGCTGTCCCACAAGTAACTTACGTAACCGGCCATCTGAGCCTCTCCCGAAGTTTTCATCGAGCAAGGGAAGCCGGTTTTGTCATTGCGAGCGAAGCGACGCAATCTCGCGTAGTTGCAGAATAAGGGCTGGAGATTGCTTCGTCGCGTCGCCCCTCGCAATGACACTGATTCGCGTGCCGACCAAGCCGGTGATTTGAAAGCTATTTGCGGGACGCCACACTAGTAGACTGTTTCGCAATTACCTTTACACCATAGACTATTCGATAACCGCCGTAGGGGCGGGTTTCAAACCCGCCCCCACCGAAACGGGGGTTGGTTCGACCCAACCCATTTTTGAAGCGCTTTACTAGATGTGAAGGCGCATGAGATGGACAATTCTAACCAGAGCGTCAAAGTCTCTTCGTTCCAAAAGCCGGCTGCAGGTCTTCAGGAGCTTGCGGTGGAGGTATTCGTAAGCTGGTTTCGCATATCTTCGAAGTGTATGGGGTAACTCGGTGTCTGAAAAAATTTTGTCCAGTATGTAGAAACTTTCGGTGGCTTGTTCCACATCCCCCCATGTATGGGTCAGATTGTCGCCGTGTAGTCGCCAGAATACGGCCGCATGCGGTCTTGAATTGAAAAAGAACGGGTACTTCGAAGCAAGGCGCAGGAACAACTCATTATCAGCGCCCGGCCCCGCTGCCTCGTCATAATAGCCGACTTCATCGAGGACTGCCCTTCGCACGAGGAAGCCCCCTTTCAATCCATTCAATTTTGCTAATTCCGGGAACGATTCCGAAGGGCCGTATTCCCTCGTTTCAGAGAAGAGCCCGCCGAAGGACAGGACATTCCCGGCGGGATCAATGGTGCCCCCGGCCGTGACCACCCAGCCGAGATGAGGCTTGCGATCGAGATGATGCACCGCAAATTCCAACCAAAAAGGGCTGTACAGGTCATCGTGATTGAGCAGTCCGACGAATTCACCCGATGCTTTTCGCAGCGATAGATTCCAATTCATTACAGGACCGCGATTGGACGAATTCCGAAAACAACGAACCCTTTCGTCCGTGAAATCCTGCGCAATGACAAATGTCTTGTCTGTTGAAGCATCATCCTGAACAATAATTTCGAAATCGGAGTACGTGGAATCGAGTACACTGCGTATTGTTTGTCCGATGTACTTCTCCGCATTGTACGAGGGGATACAGACGCTGACTCTGGGGATGCTGGAATTTTTGCAAGGGCTCACAACCTGGGCCTTTGGCCTGAACTGCCGTGAGGCTCGCTCCAGGCGATCTTTCACATGAATGAGCGGTCGGAAAAGTGAGTTTCGGGGCAGAAACTACTTACAAGAAGTCCCTCCCGATTTCAGATACATGGATGCGTGCTCGTATCAGGCCCCGCTTTTCGGGCCGACCGGTACGGTAAAGTGAAAAGTTGAACCCTTGCCCACGTGGGATTTCACCCAAATCTTGCCGCCGTGTCCGTCAACGATTTTCTTGGATACCGCCAGACCTATGCCTGTTCCCTCGTATTCCGTTCGGGTATGCAGCCGCCGGAAGACTTGAAAGATAGTATTCGCGTATTGCTTTTCAATCCCGATACCGTTGTCTGTGACTGAAAACTGCCAGTATCCTGGGGTTTTCGATACCGATATATGGATCTGGGGCGGGGATTCGCCACGAAACTTGATCGCATTTGATAACAGATTTTGCAATACTTGCCCTATTTGGCCCGGCACTCCCGTAATCGAGGGCAACCGATCGTGCGTGATAACGGCTCCCGTCTCAGAGATTGTCGTTTGCAAATCGGACAGGGTCTCCTCCAGGATTTTTTCGCAATCAAGCGACACACGCGGAACCTGTTGGGTCCTCACCCTGGAAAGAGCCAGCAGATCGTCGATGAGGGTTTTCATTCTCTTGGCGGAGTCCGTCGCGAGCTTGATATAAATTGTCGCGTCCTGACCTAAGTTGTTGCTGCAAGCTCGTTCCAGGAGCTGTACGGAGCTGACGACATTGCGCAATGGTTCTTGCAGATCATGGGATGCCACATAGGCAAATCGCTGCAATTCCTCATTTGAACGAGCCAGTTCCTCTGCCTGAGATTGCAATTCCTCCTGAGCCCTTTTTTCTCCGGTAATGTCTCTTATGATGCCCTGATATCCGATTACAGTCCCATCGTCGTCAATTCGAACATTCGCGGTCAACAGACAATCCATAGGGGTCCCGTCTTTCTTGTAAACACGAATCGGATGGTCCTTCACTGAGCCGCTCATCTCCACGGCCTGCTGGAACTTGATTCTTTCCTCGGCATCCTTGTAGTAGCCGGTGACGTCCATGCCCTGCATCTCATCCTTGTTGAATCCGAAGAGTTCGAAAACAGCATGATTCGCATCGAGCATTTCGCCGGCCCGTGTGGTAACGAAGACTCCGTCTCTGGAATTATCGAACAAGGTTCGATATTTCTTCTCGCTTGCGGCCAGGGCATCATGCGCTTGCTGCAAGTCTCTCGCGTTCTTGTTGAAGCTTCTTATGCCCGCTGCGATACCGAGCATGCCAATGCCAAAAATCATGGTGTGTGAAAGAAACAAACTCCTTATTTCGCTGTGCTCGATCTGCTGAAAGTACCCCATTGGCACAGTGATCGCCACTCCACCGATGACATCGCCTTCTTTGTAGCCCTTGGTGTGGCATTTCAGGCAACCGCGTTCTGCACGCATCGGTCCCATGAAGCGAAGACACTTTCTCCCGTCGACTTCCGATATCTCGTGGAATTCGTGAGCCGGTGCTCCCAAAGATTTCAGCGCTTTCTTCTCCCACTCATCCGGTGCATTTTCCGGCCGGAGGGGTCGCAGACCGGTAATGCGTCCTCTCACTCCATTGAGTTCGGATAATTTCTCGTGGACCAGCCGCATCATATAGGCAGGGTTTATCAAGGTGAGCCTGATGCCGGAAGGAGTTTGTATGTCCCTCTCCGCAATATGCTCGAGAAACTTACTGGGAGGTGTTTTCTCATCGATGGGCACATAGGTTCCCCCATGGGACGCTGCCCACGCTCTGAGGACTCGATCGCGCTCGAAATGTGCCCTTGCTACGAAAACGGCTATGCGGTTCGTGCCTTCATGAATGTTCGACCACGCCCACCACAGAGATCCGCAGACTGCGACCGTCCAAAACACCATAAACAGATAAAGGTAGGACCTGAGCCGCTTCAAATTGGTCTCAAGCAGCCCGACGTTCTGTTGGTTCATTTTTCCGACCGCCCCACATAATTGGCGATGTACACATTTTCTCAATTTTTATCAAATACACAATCTTTCAGTCAAGAGCCGCAATCACCCCTGCGCGAAAAAGCGCTCATGCGCAATTCTTCACTATTATTGCGCACAATGCACATTCAGATTGTACGTTAACGAGAAGAGCTTTTTCTCGGGTTTTTTCGAGAATTCAAACGCAATACACGCGATGTCATTATCCTGAACTGTTCACGAACGAGTGACACGGGGGTCGCAATGCTTCTTTTTTGCACTGACCGGTGACTCTCGGTATAGTCTGACGGAGGGGCTCGACTCCGGTAGGGCCTCAAGTGGAGAACGGCGGTTCAGGAAATTGAAATTTTTTTGTTAGCGATCTCAGCGGTGTCAAGAGCGGTGGATTGAACCGGCAGCCGTCTTGAAGAAAGCTGTAGGATTTTGCATGCTTGCGGGAGATAAGTGAACGATCGACCAACACAGACTTTACCGGCAGGGCGACACGCCGGTACCATTTCGCAAGAGTCCCTCTTCATAGGATATCAGTTTCGGCAATCCTAATACGGAAAAAAGAGGCCGCAGGCGCCGGGCACGCTGCGCTTGCCCCTTGCGTACTGCAGATGTTCTCGGCTCAATTATTGTTACGGATGTTCTTGACATTCAACTCGGCTTGCACGTATTCTTGTATCAAAATACTGAACCTCTGAGCACCCCCCGTTCATGGATTCTCTCGGAAAAAAGATACGAACATTGCGAAAATCTCGGGGACTCTCCCTGAAGCAACTGGCAGATCGCGTTGGATGCACGGCTTCCTATCTGTCCATGGTGGAAAACGACAGAATCGACCCTTCAGTGTCGCGCCTCAAGAAGATCGTCGACGCCCTGGGGAACACGATAGTGGACCTGTTCGGCGACCCCGGCGACGGCGATATAGTCGTCCGGAGGGAGAAACGGGCACGTGCCTCATTTCCCGGCTCGAAATTGCTCATCGAAATTCTTGTTCTCCAAGGCCCTGACAAGAAAATGGATGCCCGCCTGGCCATCCTGGCCCCCGGCGGTGGGTCCGAGGGCGATTATACTCATCCGGGAGAAGAATTCGGTCTGATCATCAAAGGCAAGCTGGAGCTGACGGTTGACGGCACTACGTACCAGTTGCGTGAAGGTGATTGTTTTTATTTTCATTCCACCCGGAATCATAGATTTCGCAACAACAGCGAGCAGGAAACCCAGGTGGTCTGGGTGAATCACCCCCCGAGCTGGTAGCGGTCAGCGAGAGAGCGCTCCCCAGGGGTGGGGGACCTTCGTCCAACGGTCGATCATACATATGAAAGTGGCGATCAAATTCTGCGGTGGTTGTGATCCGACGTACGACCGAGTAGAACTTGTGCGGCGGATCAAGGATGCAGCAGGAAACTCCATAGAATGGGTCAACCATCGGGAACATGATTGCGAAACGGTTCTTCTGGTGTGTGGATGCCTGAAGGCCTGTCCTGAAGATACCGTTCGACACGACTCACTCTTATTACTGAAACAAGAGCTATCCCCCGAGTATGTGGTGGCTCGACTCCGAGAAAGAGGGCTAAGAAATGCGAATTACAACAAAAGATGATTACCTGAGAAGTCTGAAAGAGCAGGGGCATCTGGTCTATTATAACGGCGAACTGGTGAAAGATATCACCGCGCATCCCGCTTTTATCCCTCACATCAACGCAGCCGCAAAAACCTACGAGATGGCTCTGACACCGGAATTTGAGGATCTCGCCACTGCGATCAGTCATCTCACGGGTGAGCCCATCAACAGGTTCACCCATATTCATCAGACAGTGGAAGATTTGATCAAGAAAGTCCAACTATTAAGAGCCATAGCACACGAGACGGGAAGCTGTTTTCAGCGGTGCGTCGGATGGGACGCTCTCAACGCAACCTATATGACCACGTACGATATCGACGAAAAGTACGGAACAAACTACCATGCTCGTTTTCTTGAATTCCTGAAAATGATTCAGTCCACAAACAAGATGGTCGTCGGAGGCATGACAGACACGAAAGGTGATCGATCCAAACCTCCGCACCAGCAAACGGACCCGGACCTGTTCACTCATGTGGTGGAGCGCAAGAAGGACGGGATCATCATTCGCGGGAACAAAGCGCATCAAACTGGGGCGGCCAACAGTCACGAAATTTTGATCATGCCCACCCAGGCAATGCGCGAAGCGGACAGCGACTATGCGATATGCTGCGCGGTGCCTCTGAACAGCCCGGGAGTCGTCCAGATCTTCGGCAGACAGACCAACGATGAACGCAAATTCGGCGGCCGCACGGATGCAGGCAATCCCGATTACGGACTCGTGGGGGGCGAGACGCTCATCGTGTTCGACAATGTGTTTGTCCCGTGGGAAAGGGTCTTCATGTGCGGCGAACACGACTTTGCAGGGCTGCTGGTAGAACGCTTCGCCACGCTTCATCGCCAGAATTACGGCGGATGCAAGGGCGGCGTTTCCGATGTCATCATAGGAGCCACGGCTCTGGCAGCTGAGATGCAAGGCTCGGCAGGTGCCTCCCACGTCAAGGACAAGTTGGCCGAAATGATACACCTCGCAGAGACGATATACGCCGGTTCGATTTCCTGCTCCGCGATGGGTCAAAAAACGGCCAGCGGCGCATACTACCCTGACCCGCTTCTGGCAAATTGCACGAAACAAAATGTCACCAGACACATATACGAGATCGCTCGGCTTGCCCATGACGTTGCGGGCGGTATATTGGCTACCATGCCATTTGAGAAGGACCTCAAGAGCGCGGAAATAGGCAAGTACGTGGAAAAGTACCTCGCGGGCGTGCAAGGCGTGTCCACGGAGAATCGAATCCGCATACTCAGGCTCATTGAGAACATGACCGGTGGCACGGCGCTTGTGGAATCCATGCACGGCGCGGGCTCACCGCAAACTCAGAAGGTTATGTATGCTCGATTGGGCAAAATCGACATGAAGAAAAAAATGGCAAAGAAGCTGGCCGGGATCGAGGACGAGGCTCAGCGGCCATAACACTGGGGCTTAACAGCAGCCGCTCGTTGGATTTCCGTCGTACGAGTTCACGGAGTGTCGTTCTCGGGCCGGGGGCTCTTCTCACCGGAAGAGAGTTTCCTGGGACCGGCAAGGAGGTTTTATGGAGTCGGTCTATCTGCAACGTCCCTGGTTGACGTCGTACCCCCAGTGGGTTCCCCATGACCTGCACATGGGATCGGATACCGCAATCGGAGACTTCCTTCACACTGCGAGATCATATCCTGATGCGCCTGCCGTGTACTATTTTGACCAGCCGATTTCCTACGGCCAGATAGACCGTTGGTCCGACAGCCTTGCTGCAGCGTTCCAGGGAATGGGACTTCGGGCGGGTGACCGCATCGTAGTGGATCTCCAGAATGTTCCGCAGTTTCTTATAGCAGTGTACGGCGCCTGGAAACTGGGCCTCATCGTAGTGCCGCTCAATCCCATGTACAAGGGAAAGGAACTCGCTTACTTCTGCATCGATTCCGGAGCCAAGCTGTTCTTGACTTTGGACGAAATTGCGGAGAATCTTGATCTGTCCTTTCTCAAAGATACCCGGGTCGAGCATGTGATCACTACCTCTGCCCTGGATTTCCTGGATGCCGACTCACCCCAGCCCGGGCTTCTGAAATCCTGCAAGAGAAGCTCCGTTCGAGGATGCACAGATTTTCGAGCGCTCTTGGCAGAATACCAGGGCAAGCGAACTGATATGGTGGAATCCGTGCCCAGTTCGGTTGCTTATCTCACCTATACCTCGGGAACCACCGGCCAGCCCAAAGGGGCCATGAACACACACGGTAATATCGCTTTCAGCGCTCGAGTGTATCAGTCGATGATGCGCATTGACGCTACTGACGTGGTGCTGGGGATAGCTCCTCTTTTCCATGTCACGGGTGAGGTGGCTCATACCGCGATCTCGGCTTTGGCAGGGATTCCGCTTGTGCTTTCGTACAGATTTGATGCCCTGGAGAGCCTCAGACTCATAGAGCGCTGGAAGGTCAGTATGACCGTGGCCTCCATAACCGTGTACATAGCCTGGATGAATAATCCTGAAATCGGAAAGAAAGATCTTTCACGTTTCGTGAAGGCGTATAGCGGCGGAGCCCCGGTGTCCAGTGCCCTGGTTGATCGGTTCACCGAGCTTACAGGATGTTACCTGCATAACGTATATGGCATGACCGAAACCAACTCGCCGTCTCACATCGTGCCCCTGGGTGTGAAAGCCCCGGTGGACCCGGACAGTGGGGCTTTGTCAGTGGGAGTTCCCGTGCCTAATTCGATTTCCAGAATTTGCGATCCCGAGGACGGTGGAAAGGAACTGCGTCCCGGCGAGGTGGGTGAAATCGTGAATCGCGGGCCCATGGTCATTCCCGGATACTGGCAGCGACCGGAAGAATCCGGGAAGGCAATCAAGAACGGATGGCTGTATACCGGCGACGTTGGAAAAATGGACGAGAACGGTTGGTTCTACGTGGTGGACCGAAAAAAGGATCTGATCATTGCTTCGGGATTCAAGGTGTGGCCGCGCGATGTGGAAGACGTAATCTATCAGCATCCGGGAGTCAAGGAAGCAGCGGTGATCGGCGTGCCTGATCAGTATCGCGGGGAGACCGTCAAGGCATTCGTGGCCTTGAAGCCCGGGTTTGAAAGCTCGGTGACCCGGGAAGAGATTGTCGCCTTTTGCAAGAGTCGTATGGCAGCTTACAAGTATCCTCGGCTCGTAGAATTTGTACCCGAAATCCCCAAGACCTTGACGGGCAAATTCCTGAGGAGAGCCCTTCGAACGGAATAAGACCTGAGACTTTGGTATCGGAGCCGTGCAGCGTCGATCCGACACGGCTGATCATAAACTTCTGAGGGGAGGTCAAGCATGCGTAAGCAGAATGTATTCGGGATCCTTATTGTGTCAGTCTTGGTATTTGTTCTGGCGCCGTTCGCCCAAGCCCAGGAAAAAATCGTCAAGATCGGTTCCTTGTTTCCTATGACGGGTCGGCCGGGCCTCTACGGTCTTGACTCCGTGGACGCGGCCGAGATGGCAGTGGAAGAAATCAATGCCAAGGGAGGAGTAGCCGGCTACAAACTGGAATTCATCAATTCCGACAGCAAGGCGAAACCCGATTACGCAATCCGCATAGCCAAGCGCTACATTGACGAAGACAAAGTGCACTTCTTGTTCGGGGTAGTCAGTTCGGCTGTGGGACTTGCATTGACCGAAGTGTCCAAACAAAATAAGAAGATTTTCATCGGAACCGACCACGCTTCCACGCAGCTCACCGTCGACAAGTTCCAGCCCTATTATTTCCGCGTGTCCAACAATACCTTTCAGTCCATGGCTGCCGGCGCGCTCTATCTCAAGGAATTGGCTGAAAAGAAGCCATGGTCGACAATAGCATACGTCGGTCCCGATTACGCGTACGGCCACGACCAATGGAACGAGCTCAAATACAACCTCGATCGGTTTGGCGTAAAATATAAAATCGTCGGCGAGTATTGGCCGAAGCTGTTCGCCCCCGATTATACCCCTTTCATTACCTCGATTCTGAAGGATAAGCCCGACATCCTCATCTCCGGTTTGTGGGGAGGAGACAGCGTGGCTTTCATCAAGCAAGCCACCCCTTATGGATTGTTCGAGAAAGTACTGTTCTGTTCACCGGATGCGGGAGGAAATTACGAAGTTATGAGCGCAACCGGGTCGGAGCTACCTCTCGGCCTCGTCTTGAGCGCACGGCATCACAACAACTGGCCTGATACGGCAGCCAATAAGGAGTACGTCCAGAAATTCTTCAAGCGGACCGGACGATTTCCCACGTACGCAGCCGAGGGCGCGTACACGGGCATTTTGGCGATTGCACAAGCAATTGAAAAGGTCGGTAATCCTGATGATACGGAGGCGCTCGTCAAGGCGATGGAAGGGATGAAAATAAAGCTTCCGGAGGATCCGGACGACTTTACGTCCTATATTGACCCCGAGACCCACCAGATAGTTCAGGTTCAAGCCGTAGGAGTCACTGTACCGAACGATCAGTTCCCCCCCGCAAAGAGGATGCTGGGCGAGTGGAAAATCTATAAGGCCGAGGACCTGCTGCCGCCAAAAGAGTACATTGAAATGAAACGGAAGAAATAACACCACCGAGGGAAGTCGGCGCGGCCGGAATTATCCGGCCTTCGCCCCTTCACTCGTGAGAAAGGTCAAGATGGACCTCTCATTCTTGGCGGTACAATTGGTCAGCGGACTCACACTGGCCACACTGCTTTTCCTGGTGGCCAGCGGACTCACTCTTATCTTCGGTGTGGGCAATGTGTTCAATTTTGCCCACGGATCCTTTTACATGTTAGGTGCGTATTTCGCGTACCAAACCATCGCAGCGTGCCGGACGAATTTCTGGATTGCAGTTCTTGCGGCTGGATTGGGTGCCGGGATTATAGGAATGCTAGCAGAGTTTCTCTTTCTCCGTCGGATCTACGGCCGGTCGGAAGAGGGCGGCTTTCAGATCCTCCTGACCTATTCGTTCATTCTGGTAATCGATGATCTCGTCAAAATAATCTGGGGCACAGAATATAAAACGATCATGAGACCGGAGGGCTTGAAAGGCTCGGTGGAACTTCTCGGCCTCACGTTACCCACGTACAATCTGGCAATCATCGGTATCGGGTTCTTGCTGGTCGTTGTGGCGTGGTTCACGCTCTCACGTACTCGGCCCGGCCGAATAGCTCGAGCAACGGCGTTGGATCGAGAGATCATGATGGCCATGGGAATCAATGTGCCTCTCACGATGACCCTGGTGTTCGGGACGGCGACTATGCTGGGAGGATTTGCCGGCGCACTGGCAGCCCCGCTCAGGTCGGTAACTCCCGGTGCTGGAATCGAAGTAATCATCGATTCTTTGATCGTCGTTGTTATCGGCGGCATGGGCAATTTCTGGGGTGCCTGGTTTGGCGCTCTCATCTTGGGAGAGGTTATAGCTTTTGCCGTGGTTCTGGTTCCCGAATGGGCATCTGTCATCAGCTACGTGGTTATGGTGCTCACGTTGATTTTCAAGCCGGAGGGCCTTTTTGCTCCGCGAAGCGTGAGAAAGGTGTAGTCCATGGAGATCAAGGGTAGCCATAAAGATTTCATCTTCTGGGCTGTGCTGTTCATTGTATTCGGATCCCTGCCGCTCACGGGTTCGTCGAGCTATCACCTGATGCTTGCCAGCCACGTTCTACTCTGGGGTCTCTTTGCCGTTGCCTTCAACATGCTATGGGGCGTGACAGGGATGCTGTCATTCGGGCAAGCGCTCTATTTTGGAGTCGGTGGGTATTCTGTTGGTTTGATGATCAAATATCTGGGCGGCGCCTGGTTTGTCGCAGGCCTGGGCTTGGGCATGGTGGCCGCAGCGATATTGTCGATTGCCATAGGACTCCTGATCATACGGGTGAGCGGTGTATTCTTCACGGTTCTCACTCTGGCTTTCGGGCAGCTGGTCTGGCAGATTACTTTCAGGTGGTACGAATTCACCGGCGGCGATGACGGAATCCAGGGAATTATTCCTTCCGGAATTCTGTCGAACAAAATAGCATATTATTACATTACCTTAGTCGTGGTGATAGCCTCGATTTGGCTCCTCAGGCGACTGTCGCGATCGCCCATGGGCGTTCTGTTGCGATGCGTCCGCCAAAATCCGAGTCGCGTATCCTTTGTCGGTCAGAGCGTGCGATTTGCACAGCTCAGAATTTACGTGATTTCTTCCGTCTTTTCTGCGCTGGCAGGCAGTCTCATGGCGGGGATCGACAATTCCATCCACACTGACATGCTGTATTGGACAACATCCGGCGAAGTGATTCTGATGTCCGTGCTCGGTGGAATCGGCCAATTTTTCGGGCCTTTTATCGGCGCCGGAGTGTTCATTGTCATTCAGGACATAGTCGGAGCCAAGACAGAATACTGGCCGTTGATCATAGGGCTTGTCATGATGGTCATTGTTTTGTTGTTCCCGAGAGGTTTGGTGGGAGAATTTCAGGCTCTCAAGTCACGATTACAGTCTCTGATTGCGGACCATCGAGGTTAGGCATGGAACCGGTACTCGTTCTCGATAAATTGGACAAGGCATTCGGTGGCCTAAGGGTTACGTATGACGTGAGTTTTTCGGTTATGCCCGGAGAAATATCGGCTATCATCGGGCCCAACGGAGCCGGCAAGACGACTCTGTTCAATCAGATTACCGGAAACCTGCTGCCGGACCGGGGCCGAATCATTTTCAGGAATCAAGAGATCACAGGTCTCAAACCCAGGGAAATAGTCAATCGTGGCATGGGTCGGTCTTTCCAGATCACTTCCATCTTTCCGGAAGAGACTGTTCTCGAAAACGTCCGGATTTCGTGTCTGTCAAGACGCAAGGAAGTGCTTCGTCCATTCAGGAATATTGCACAGTTCGAGGAAGCTACTGCTCAGGCTTATTTCATTCTCGACAGTCTCGGGCTGGCTCAGCAAGCCGACAGGAAAGCGTTCGAGCTTGCCCATGGGGATCAGAAGCTCCTTGACATCGGTATCGCACTGGGGCTCGAACCTAAACTCCTCTTACTCGACGAGCCCACAGCAGGGATGTCGCCCGACGAAAGGCAACTCACCAGGGACTTGATCAAGCGCCTCTGGGAAGAATTTCAGCTGACCCTCATTTTTATCGAGCATGATATGGACATTGTGTTCGGCATAGCCCAAATAGTGCGGGTTCTCCAGTTAGGAAGACTGCTGGCCGAGGGAACACCTGAAGAAATCAGAAACAATCCCGAGGTGATCACTGCATACCTGGGAGAGGAAGTGCGATGAGCCGTATCCTCGAAGCAGTGGATCTGAATACTTTTTACGGGCGCAGTCACATTCTGTTCGACGTAAGCCTGGCAGTGGACCCTGGTGAAACGGTTTGCCTCATGGGCCGCAACGGCGCGGGAAAGACTACGACCTTCAGGTCAATCATCGGGCTCACCCCTGTCAAAATGGGGAAAGTATTTATTCGAGACCGGGATTGTTCCCGATTGCCCGCTTACAAAAGAGCGAGGATGGGAATCGGATTCGTGCCCGAAGACCGCCGCATACTCGGACCGTTTACGGTAAAGGAAAACCTGGGATTGGGTAGAATTCCCGGGCGTACCGGGCAATGGACCGAGGAAACGGTTCTAGAGCAATTTCCGCTTCTTGTGCACTTGATCGACCGGCCTGGAGGCACCCTTTCCGGAGGAGAACAACAGCTCCTCACCATTGCTCGGGCGCTGATGAGCAACCCGGATGTCTTGCTGCTCGACGAACCGACGGAAGGTCTAGCCCCGGTGGTGGTCACCATATTGAAAGATCTCGTCCTGAACCTGAAGAATTCCGGCATAACCATTCTGCTTTCGGAGCAAAACATACGTTTTGCGACAGCGGTGTCTGATCGTGCAGTGGTCATTGACAAGGGGCACGTGGTGTTCGCAGGGACCATGGAAGAATTCAACAAAGAAGAATCGGTTCAGAAAAAATATCTCGCCGTCTGAGAGGGAGCGCAAAGGAGGCAATTCACATGAGCATTGTCACGATGTTCCAGACTACTCCTCGCATGTTGATGGGCGTGGGGTCTCTGAATCAACTCGGTGAAGAAGCGAAAAGACTTGGCGGGAGCAAGGTCATGATAGTCACCGATCGCGGTCTCATGAAAGCGGGGATCGTGGATCGTGCAATACAGTCGCTCGAGTCTGCGGGGTTCACGGTACTGTGTTTTGACGATGTCGAGGCTGATCCACGTTATGAAATAGCCATAAGGGCGGCAGATGCGGCCAGGCGTGATCATGTGGAAATAATGGTGGGCATTGGTGGTGGTTCTTCTCTGGATATTGCCAAAGTTGCGTCGATCCTCGCCACCAATGAAGGTCCGGTCAGTTCGTATTTCGGAATAGATCTGGTTCCCCGGCGGGGACTGCCGATGGTGCTCGTACCTACAACAGCCGGGACGGGAAGCGAAGTCACGCCCATCGCCATTCTTTCCGACGAACATGAGAAACTGAAAAAAGGGATTGTGAGTCAGTATTTGTTCCCGGCGGTAGCTATTCTGGATCCGCAACTTACGGTAGGCCTTCCGCCGGCGGTAACCGCGGCAACAGGTATGGATGCTCTCATTCACGCAGTGGAAGCCTACACGTCCAAGAATGCGACGTGGCTCACCGACATGCTCGCCAGGGAAGCCATGAGCCTGATTGCAAAGAATATTCGCTCGGCGTTTACAAATGGCACAGATCTCGATGCCAGATCCAAGATGCTGGAGGGGAGCCTTTTGGCTGGCATAGCGTTCGCTAACGCCGGTGTGACAGCCGTTCACGCGTTTGCCTATCCAATAGGGGCTGAATTCCATATTCCGCACGGTGTTGCGAACAGCATGATGCTGGTGCCCGTCATGGAATTCAATATGCTGGGCAATATGACGAAATTCGCACGCATGGCGGAACTGTTCGGAGAAAACACAAGCGGTTTGAGTGAACGCGACTCCTCCATAAAGTCCGTGGAGTTTCTCAAGAGTTTGTCCGGGGATCTCAACATCCCGTCCCAGCTGAGAGAATTCGGTGTTCAGGACAAGGACGTCCCCGGTTTGGCCCGAGGCGTGATGAAGGTCACGCGGTTATTGGCAAATAATCCCCGGGAGCTGACCCTCAAGGATGCCGAGGAAATATACAGAAAGGTGCTCTAGTGCGCTGTCCCACGAGTAACTTACGTAACCGGCCATCTGAGTCTCTCCCGAAGTTTTCATCGAGCAAGGGAAGCCGGCTTTGTCATTGCGAGCGAAGCGAAGCAATCTCGGGTAGTTGCAGAACAAGGGCTGGAGATTGCTTCGTCGCGTCGCTCCTCGCAATGACACTGATTCGCGTCCCGGCCAAGTCTGTGATTTGAAAGCTCTGTGCGGGACACAACACCAGAAATCCGATAATGAAGGGAACCCTGGGGTTTCTGTCGCTCGTGTCAAGAAGGTGAAGTAATGTTCGGTTTTTATAACAAGCTTCTCAAAATCGATGTCGCCCGGCAATCGTATGAAATAGAGCCTCTTTCGGACGCACTCCTCTCTCAAACCTTGGGGGGGAAAGGTTTGGCAACTCGCCTGCTCCTGGATTTGAATCCTCCCGGGATAGATCCTCTTGCGCCTGAAAATGTCCTGATCTTTGCCGCGGGTCCGGTTGCAGGAACAGCAATCTGGGGTTCCTGCCGGCACGGTGTTTACACGAAGTCGCCACAAACCGGGTACTACTCGGAATCCTATTCCGGTGGAAAAGCTGCAGAATATATGTCCAGAACGGGGTTCGACGCGGTCGTCGTCAAAGGAGCAAGCCCCGAGCCCGTTTGGATCGAAATATGCCCCGACGGTGTGCTCTTCCACTCCGCTACGGCGTTGTGGGGCAGGGATACCTACGACACCGAAGACCGGGTGAAAGAGTGGTTGCGAGACAATCGCGAAGGCGCCAGGAATTGTGCGGTGCTCGTGATCGGACCTGCTGCGGAAAATCATGTCAGTTTTTCGGTGGTCGAGAACGATTATTGGCGGTCGGCGGGAAGAACGGGCGTCGGCACGGTCATGGGCTCCAAGAAAATCAAGGCCGTCGCGTTCCGGGGAAATCTGAAAACGGAACTTGCCGACCCTGAATTGATTAAGACATTTTCGAGGGACTTGGCCCAGAGCGCCAAGGACAACCCCGGAGTCAAGGCGTATAAGAGCCTGGGAACGCCGATGATGGTCGACATCATGAGCAATGTCGGCAGCTTTCCCACCCGGTACTGGCACAAAGGCACTGCGGAGCACAGGGAGCGGATTAATGCCGCCGCGCTCCACGAGCGACTCGATGTGCAGCCCCACGCGTGTCTCAGGTGTTTCATCGCTTGCGGCAGGCTCGGGACAGTCAAAGAAGGCCGCCACAAAGGACTGCGCATGGAGGGTCCCGAGTACGAGACCATATATGCTTTCGGTGGACTGTGTGAAGTCGATTCCATTGAGGAAATAACCTACCTGAACGATGTGTGCGACCGCCTGGGTATGGATACCATCAGCGCGGGAAACCTCGCTGCATTGACTATGGAAGCCTTCCAACTGGGCAAGACGGATTATCGAATCGAGTATGGAGACGTCGACCGGATTGCCGAGTTGCTCGAGGACATCGCATATCGTAGGGGTATCGGAGAGGTTCTGAGCAAGGGAATCAAGCACGCGGCCAAAGAGCTTGGCATGACCGATCAGGCGATACACGTAAAAGGCCTTGAACCGGCCGGATATGACCCTCGAATTCTCAAGGGCATGGGGCTGGCGTACGGCACGAGCGACAGGGGCGCTTGCCACCTCCGGACGACATTTTACAAGCCGGAACTGGCCAAAATGATCGATCCCGACCAAATCGAAGGCAAAGCCGAAATGCTCGCAGAATGGGAAGATCGTTTGACCATCTTCGACACACTGGTTCTTTGCAGATTCTACCGGGATCTTTACCAATGGGAAGGATTGGCCACCATTCTGAAGGGGACCACAGGTCTGGATTTCGACCGGGAGAGCTTTCGGAAAATAGCGGGAACGATTTTGACCCAGACCCGCCAGTTCAACATGAGAGAAGGTCTCACCCCGGAAGAGGACAGGTTGCCGCAGCGATTCCACAGGGAACCGCTGCCGGAAACAGGCAAGACGATCCCGCCGGAAGATATGGAACAGCTTCTGGCGAACTACTACAAGGCGCGAGGATGGGATGCCAAAGGATTTCCCATTGCTTAGTATTGCCTTTCGTAAGTTCGGTAACGGATTGCATGGCCAAGAGAAATTGCTTCTTCGCTTCGCTCGCAATGACAGGCCCGAGCAGAGTCATTGCGAGCGAAGCGAAGCAGTCTGCTCCGACGAACATGTGCGCCCCGATTTAAGAAAAGCTGTGCTTAGGCCAAGCACGTGAGACATGCGAGGATCCGAAGAAACGATGGCGGAATCGTGACTCTCAGGGTGGAAGTTAGCGCATATCTCCGGCGAAACCTGAGCGATTCGAATCATATGCAGGACGCGGAAGTAGCATTTCGCGAGGGACTGACAGTACGGCAACTTGTTGTGGAGTTAGGAATTAGTCTGGAAGAGGTCGGGGTTGTGACGGTGAATCGAACGGTAGTTCATATGGATCAGCTTCTGACCGACGGCGATATGGTCGGGGTATTTCCCCCGGCATTGGGCGGTTGACCGCACCGCGGGAAGGGGAGCCGAATGGACCGCAGGAGGCTGAAAATATGAACCGGGAACTCTTTGATCTCGGCGGAAGTGTGGCGCTTGTCACCGGAGCGTCAAAAGGCTTGGGAAAATCGATGGCACAGGCTCTGGCGGCTGCAGGAGCGGACGTGGCTCTCTTTGCCCGTGACGTCGAGAATCTGAAGGCAGTGAAGGAAACGGTGGAAAGTATGGGACGGAGAGCGGAGTTCTTCGTCGTGGACGTATTGAACAAACCCTCAATAGAAGCGGCGATCGCCGGCGCACTCGAGATTTTCGGCCGCGTGGACATTCTCGTCAACAATGCGGGAGTGAACGTCAGGAAACCGGTACTGGAGATTACGCCCGAGGAATGGGACCTCGTACTGGACACAAACCTCAAGGGCTATCTGCTCATGGCCCAGGCAGTAGTTCCCCACATGGTATCCCGAGGACAGGGCAAGGTCATCAACATGGCATCCATCCTGGGGACTGTCGCGTTGCCCTCCCAGGTGGCTTACGCTTCGAGTAAGGGCGGTGTGATTCAAATGACCAAGGTCATGGCTCTGGAGTGGGCAAAGTTGGGCATTCAGGTAAACGCTATAGGACCCACCTATTTTGAAACTCCCCTTGTGGCCCAACTCAGAAACGATCCCGAGAGATACAATTTCATTATAGAACGGACCCCGATGGGGCGTTGGGGCCAACCGGACGAGCTGGCAGGCGTCGTGGTTTTCCTGGCCTCAAGAGCTTCGGATTTCGTAACCGGCCAAACAATCTTCGTGGATGGAGGCTGGACCGCCTGGTAGAGCAGAGACCTCCATATACGTCGATATGCCGACACTGCCCGGGGCAATAAGCCACTTCTCCGACGAGAAGACGGTGCACGTATACTGACCGACCCGAAAAACAGGAGGATGAGTATGGACAAACCTGGAATCAAGAGAAGGGATTTTGTCAAAATGGGATTGCTCACCGCTGCCGCATCGGCCCTGGGGACCGGTGTTATGAAGCCCGTGGGCTTGTGGGCCGCAACTCCGCAAATCAAAGGCCCCATCAAGGTAGGGTACCAGGCGGTCCTCTCCGGAACTCTGGCGGGTTATGGCGAGTTCCATAAAATGGGCGCCCTCATGGCATTGGAAGAGATCAACGCAGCGGGCGGAATTGCCGGCAACAAGCTGGAAATGGAAGTCCGCGATTCCACGTTGGCTGCGCCCGCTGCAATCCAGAATGTCCGCTATTTTGTCGATAGCTGGGAAGCCGACCTGCTGGCAGGGGTGGATTCGTCGGGACAGGCTCTCGCAGTGGCGCCGGTGGTGGGCCAACTGGATCGCATATTGATGGTCACCCACGCTGCCACTGAGAAGCTCACGGAAGACGAGGTTTTCAAGAAGGGCATCAAACAGGTGTTCCGGATCTGCACTCCGACATACCAGGACGGAAACGCCGCAGCGTTCGTGGCGAAAGATCTTCCCGCCATGACGTGGGCGACGATCAACCCGAAATACGAGTATGGGTTCACCACCTGGAACATGTTTCAGGAGACCTTGACCAAGCTCAAACCGGGCGTGAAGTTCGTAGGTGACTCCTGGGCTCCGTTCGGTACTACCGATTTCAGACCTCATATCAACACCATCATGGACGCAAAGCCGGAGGGCTTGTATTCGGTGGTATGGGCGGGCGAGCTCATCACGATGATAAAACAGGCGAATCAGGCAGGGATGTTCGACAAGATCAAGCATGTGTTGCTGCCTGTCGGAGCGGCCATGGACGTCCTCGAGGGGCTCGGAGCAGAGATGCCGGACAACATCTGGATCTCCGGGAGATATTTCTTCCTCTATCCGGATTCCCCGGAAAACAAGCAATGGGTGGCCAATTTCAGAAAGAGATGGAACCACTATCCCGCGTACGTCTCGGAAACCGCTTACTCGACGATGTTCGCTTTCAAGAAGGCGATCGAGGCCTGTGGGTCAAAAGAGACGTCCCAGCTCATCAAGGCCTTGGAAGGCATGGAGCTTGATTCTCCCGCCGGCAAGCGTGTCTTCCGCAAGGAAGACCATCAAGCGATGTACGACGTGCCCTGGGGGCTGACCGCAACCAACCCGAACTACCCCTTCAAAATAATGGGAAAACAGGTCGTGATCCCGGCCAAGGAGTGCTTCAACCGTCCTCCTTTTGAGGGAGAGGGTACTAAACCTCCGTTCAAATCGTGATGAAGGAGCCGAACGATAGGCGGTTGTGGGGATAAGAGCGGACATGGGCTCCGGATTTCGTGAATTCGTGAACGCGACGTCATCCGTGCGGTGAACGTTTCACCGGGCACGCTCAAAGTCGGGATGCCCCATACCATCGGTCCGTTGCAGGAGAAAAGGAACCCCCCCACACTTTTCTCCTGCAATGAAATCACACAGCTCAATTCAGGTTACATCAGGATGGGAGAGCGGTTTCGATGTTGGAATCCCTCGTTCATGTGTGTCTCGCCGGAATTTCCGCGGGAATGTTCATATGGCTCGTAGCCAGCGGATTGACTCTCATTTTCGGTGTGCTGCGGGTCTTGAATTTTGCTCACGGCAGCTTTTACATGCTTGGAGCGTATTTCTGTTACACCTGCCTCAAATTTCTGGGCATCGATTTTTGGCTGGGAATAATTGTCGGGCCCTTGGCCGTTTGTGCCGTGGGATATGTGATCGAGCGTTGGCTGCTTCGGCAAGTCTATGATCTCGAACTTTCGTATCAGCTGCTGCTGACGTTTGCCCTCGTGCTCATATGCGATGAACTGGTCAAGATCATTTGGGGAGCAGGGTCCATCGGTTCGCCCACCGTGCCCGGCCTGTCAGGTTCCGTGCGGATCGCGGGTCGGAATTTTCCGGTGTACAACCTGTTCATCATGGCGGTTGGTCCTTTGGTGGCTTTGGGGCTCTGGGCGTTTCTGGAAAAGAGTTGGTGGGGGCGAATTATTCGAGCCGCCGCTTCTGACCGGGAAATGGCCGCGGCCATAGGGGTCAGGGTACCCACCCTGTACACTGCAGTGTTCGTGTTTGGAGCGTGGCTCTCCGCGGTGGGCGGAGCGCTTGCCGTTCCGTACGTGGGGCTCCTGACCACGGGCATGGGCGAAGGAATCATCATAAATGCGTTCGTCGTGGTTGTCATCGGAGGGTTGGGGAGCCTCAAAGGCGCTTTTCTCGGAGCGCTTTTCATCGGCCTGCTGAATTCCTTCGGAACCAGATATATTCCCGCTCTCGACATGTTCCTGACGTTCATACTCATGGGCGTAGTGCTGCTCTGGCGGCCTCAGGGATTTTTTGCAGGGGTCGACCGATGAACCGACACTGGAAATATCTGATTGCTGCTCTCGTGCTCGCGGTACTCATTGCCATAGGGTATTTTTCTGGTCGTTTCGTGCTGTACATTACGATGAAGATCATGATCTTGTCGATCTTCGCCATGGGTTATAATATTCTTTTCGGCAGGACCGGTCTGCTGTCATTCGGCCATGCAGCTTTCTACGGAACCGGGGCGTACGGGGTTGCTCTCTGCTCCTTGCACGTCCACACGCATCCCATCTTAGGCATACTTGCAGGAATAGTCGCTGCTGCGCTCCTGGCGCTCATTATAGGGTTCTTCTGCGTTCGTCACACGGAAATATATTTCGCCATGCTGACGCTTGCTTTCGGCATGATGGTGTTCTCTCTCATGTGGAATTTGAGAGACATAACTGGGGGCGACGACGGTTTGTCCGGAATTGTGCGGGGCTCGATTTCGCTTGGCTTCTGGAAGATTTCACTTATGAAGGACTCGCAATTTTACTATCTTGTGTTGTTCTTCTTCGCTCTCACCGTATTCTTGGTCGACCGCATGTACCGGTCCCCGTTCGGACTGGTGCTTGCGGGAATCCGGGAAAATCACGTGCGAACCGAATTCTCCGGTCTCGGGGTCAAACGCTATAGACTGGCCGCTTTTGTCGTTTCCGGCGCTTTTGCGGGTCTGGCAGGAGCTCTCGGACTTCTTCTGGAAAGTAATGTGACACCTTTTTCGGCGCATTGGAGCCATTCCGCCAACCCGGTGCTCGTGAGCCTTATGGGAGGGTTGCAAACGTTCACCGGCCCTATCGTGGGCAGCGTAGTGTTCGTGCTCCTGAGGGAATTCATCCAACGATTCACGCAAAACTGGATGCTCTGGTTCGGTTTGATCCTGCTGGCTATCATACTCGGCTTTCGAGGCGGAATCGTCGGCTCAACATCACAACTTCTGAAGAAGTTTGCAAAATGATGCCATGCTGTGCCACAGCAAGCAGCATCTCGGCCTTAGGCGACGAGGTAACTGTGAAATGAACGCTCCACTGCTTGAAGTTCGCGACCTGAACAAGGCCTTCGGCAATGTCGTCACAGCCAAGAATCTCAATTTCATACTTGCCCGGGGAGTGCTGACGTCCGTTATCGGGCCCAACGGCGCAGGAAAATCCACGTTGATCAACATTCTTACAGGCTTCATCCCTCCTGATTCAGGAGAAATTCTGTTCCAGGGGCGTTCCATTACCGACGAACCCATCGCCAGGCGCGTGCGACAGGGACTGTGCAGGTCGTTTCAGGTGGCAAACGTTTTCGGCCATCTGTCCCTGTTCGAGAATATTGCCATTCCGGTGCTTGCCGTATATCGAAAAGCCGCAAATTTCCTGAGATCGGTGGCGCGGGATGACGAGGTGAGGCGGGAGGTCGATAAAATACTCGAAAGAATAGGCCTATTGAGCCAGAGTCATGTTCCTGCGAGCGCCCTGTCGCACGGGGACAGGAGGCTGCTGGAGGTTGGAATAGCCCTGGCGGCGAAACCCAAGTTGCTGTTCCTCGACGAGCCCACCGCAGGGATGAATCCCGTGGAACGGACGAGAATTCTTCAGAACATACGGGATCTTTCCGCCGAAGGAGAAGTCACCTTTGTAATCGTCGAACACGATATGGATGTTGTATTTTCCCTGTCGGAACGGGTCATAGTGCTGTACCGCGGCCATATAATCGGTGACGGCACACCCGAGCAGGTGAAAACCAATCCGCAGGTTCGTGAGGTGTACCTCGGGGAGGAGGTGGCTTAATGCTTGATGTCGAAAAAATCAATACATTTTATGATACCTCCCACGTGCTGCAAAACGTTTCGTTGAAAGTGGATGCGGGCCAATCTGTGGCGTTGCTGGGACGAAACGGAGCGGGCAAGACGACGACTCTTCGGTCGATTATGGGCCTGACTCCCGCAAAATCCGGCTCAATCACTTTCGAGGGCAAACACATTCGGGGAATGAAACCCTATGACATTGCCAAGAGCGGCGTCAGCTACATGCCGGATGACTTGCGAGTATTTGCAGATCTCACCTGCGAGGAGAACCTGGAACTCGCTCGACGAGTCTGCAAGCGATCGGGTTATTGGACTCGGGAGAAGGTGGAGGCATTGTTTCCCGTGCTCGCGGACAGACGGAAACAGAAAGGAATGAGCTTTTCGGGTGGCGAGAAAAAGATGCTGAGTTTGGGCAGAGCTTTGATGATGAATCCGAGTCTTGTGCTTCTGGACGAGCCGTCAGAGGGACTCGCCCCTCTCGTTGTGCGGAGACTCATAGAGACAATCGGCGAGATACGCAAACACGGTTTGACGCTGCTCCTGGCGGACCAAAACCTCAAATTCTGCAGGCAAGTGTGCGAATACGGGTATATCCTCGAAAAAGGAACTGTCGTTCATGAGGGCGCTATGGAAGAGATATGGTCCAATGAAGGCGTAGTCAAGCGCTATCTTGCCGTATGACAACGATGTACGAAAACCGAGGAAGCATGTTATGAAAATTCTCGTGGGTTATGACGGTTCCAATCAGGCAAAAGACGCCCTTGAGTTGGCAACAAAGCACGCTGTAGCTTTCGGCGCGCAGGTATACATTGTCACTTCCCTGTTTGGAGAAAAACAGACTACTCCCCAGGAAATCCACGATGCGGAAGAGGGGCTGGAGTACGCAAGAAAACTATTGACGGAAAGTGGCGTGACGGTTGAGACACATCTCCTGATCCGGGGCTTCTCGCCCGGAGAGGATCTCGTACAGTTTGCCAAAGAAAAAAGCATGGATGAGATCATCGTCGGAGTGAAAAAAGTCTCGCCCGTCGGCAAGTTGATCTTCGGGTCCAATGCACGATACGTGATACTGAATGCGCCGTGCCCCGTGCTGTCGGTAAGATGAAATTGCGGAGAATTGCAAATTGCTCCTGGACACGGGGATTTGCTTCGTGTTGGACATGTGCCTAAAAAAGCGTGGACTCAGCTGAAAAAAACCGGGGACACCCGCTCAACTCACGCGGGTGTATAATCTTTTCTCGAGACTCCACGTGGAAGGAGAATAATGTGAAGAGGCGTTCGGCCCTGATGTTCTTGGTGTATTTTTGCGCATCTCTGGCTCTTCCGGGCACGTCGCCGGCTGACGAGCAATGCGACGGCATGTATGGAAGCGGTCCGGAAAGATTCTCCGTGGCCACTGGCAGCCCAGGAGAACTGGGCCTCCTGAAAGCGCTGGCAGACGCCTTCAATGCGGGCAACGATACCTCGATGTGCTGGCGCAAGGCTGGAACGGGAGAGTCTCTGAACCTGTTGAAAGAGAAGAAAGTGGATATGATCATGGTCCACGCCCCTGCCGCGGAAAAAAAAGCGGTTTCAGACGGGTGGGCTTCCAAGAGAATGCTCATCGGCTCCAACGAATTCTACCTTGTGGGACCTCCGGAGGATCCCGCAAACATCTCTTCGGCACGCACGGCAGCCGAAGCGTACGCAAGAATAGCATCGGCACGATCCAAGTTCTTTTCGAGAGGCGACAATTCCGGCACTCACAAAAAAGAAGCGGATGTGTGGAACCAAGCCGGGATAAAGCCGTCGGGCGAGTGGTACGTCGTTACGAAGGACTTCATGATTGCCACGCTGAAGAGGGCCAATACGGAAAGAGGATACTTTATGACGGACAGCAGCACGTGGGTGGCCGAAAACACCAATGTGCCGGATCTCAAGATTCTGTTTCGCGGAGACAAATTCCTGGTAAATACCTATCACACATTGTGCCAACCTCCGGGAGTGACTCCCGGTGCTGGTACGGCTGCTCGGTTCATCGATTTTGTTGCCTCGAAAAAAGGGCAAGAAATTATTCGCAATTATGGAAAGGATGCGTACAAAGAGGGGCTTTACGGTGACGCAGAATACGCGCGACAATACGACGATTAGTGAAACATTACGGCTGGCGGCTCTCGCGCCGTCATTCGGGAAGAGAAATCAAATACACTGACTTCATGGAGGTAGCATATGAAAAGAATTGTGCTTATGTTCAGCGTACTGGCAATTATGACGGCATCGGCATTTTCCGTACATGCGGAGACGCGTCTCCGCATGAGCACCACGACGAGCACGGAGGCGTCGGGGCTCTTGACTGTCCTGCTCCCGCCGTTTGAAAAAGCGAACAACTGCAAGGTGGACGTGATAGCGGTGGGAACCGGTAAGTCCCTGAAACTGGGAGAAAATGGGGACGTAGATGTGGTTTTTGTCCATGCCAGACCAGCGGAAGACAAATTCGTGGCCGAAGGCTTCGGAGTTGACCGCCGGGATGTCATGTACAACGATTTCGTCATCGTAGGACCGAAGAGCGATCCGGCAAAAATAAAGGAAGCAAAGACTGCCGCCGAGGCCTTCAAACGCATTGCGGCATCAAAAGTGGATTTCATCTCTCGTGGTGATGATTCGGGAACCCACCAGATGGAGAAACAAATCTGGAAAGCGGCCGGCATTACTCCGGAAGGAAAATGGTATATTGAAGCGGGGCAGGGCATGGGGCCGGTTCTTCAGATGGCCTTCGATAAACAAGGATACGCGCTTGCCGACAGAGGCACGTTTATAGCCTATGAAGGCAAACTTGACCTGGCGATACTCAGTGAAGGAGACAAAGCCCTGTTCAATCCGTACGGCGTGATAGCCGTCAACCCGAAGAAGCACCCCGCGGTGAACAACGAGCTTGCCAAGAAGTTCATTGAATATGTCACCGGGCAAGAAGGCCAAAAGGTGATAGCCGATTTCAAATTAAACGGTAAGCAACTCTTTTTCCCGGATGCGAAAAAGCCTTAATGACGGGCTATAATGTTGCCTCTCCCGGTCGGGTGGCCGGGGAGGCATGCCTCATGATGGAGCCAATTTGAGTTTCCTCATCACTTCCCTTCACTCGGCGTTTACCCTCATATTCGGTTTTGACGATTCCGTATATTTTATTGTGTGGACATCTCTGAAGGTGTCGGCTTGCGCAACGGTCCTGGCCGCTGTCCTTGGCGTTCCTTTGGGAATTCTCATTGCTTTGAATACATTTCGAGGCAAGTCGATCGTGCTTGTGATGTTGAACACGCTCATGGCTCTTCCCACCGTAGTCGTGGGACTCCTTTTTTACGCGCTTCTGAGCCGGAGGGGTCCACTGGGAGATCTGGGACTTCTTTACACGCCCCTGGGTATTTCCGTAGGGCTCTTCGTACTTGCCATTCCGACGGTCGTAAATCTCACCTTGGCGGCAGTGCAGAGCGCGGACCCCAGGCTCGTGCTGACGTGTAAGCTGCTGGGAGCGACACCGGTTCAGCAATTATGGAAACTGGTCCTTGAATCGAGATTTGCGGTGACCGCGGCGGTTGTCGTGGCTTTCGGAAGGGTCATCTCGGAAGTCGGCATTGCAATGATGTTGGGAGGAAACATACGGGGCTTCACGAGGACCATGACCACCGCCATTGCACTGGAAACGAGCAAGGGAGAATTTGAGCTTGGTCTTGCACTAGGCATTTTTCTTCTATCCGTGGCGTTAGCGATCAATGCAGTCCTGTTCCTTCTCCAAAGGAGCAGAGCATGACCACGGCATATAGTCTGACGAATATCGAGTATTCATACGGGGGGCCTCCAGCTATAGAAATTGGCGCTTTGGAAGTGGCCCAAGGTGAGATCGTGGCTCTCGTGGGACCGAACGGTTCCGGCAAGACTACGTTGCTGCACGTGTTGGCCTTTCTCGAAATACCGCAAATCGGCGAAATCAGATTTTTCGGGGAGGAATTCCGAAAAGGAAATCTGTTGACCCTTCGTCGCAAGGTGGGGTTGTTGCTCCAAAATCCGTATCTGTTCCATGAAACGGTGTTGGCTAATGTCGCATGGGGCCTGCGATTGCGAGGTGTTTCAGGTCAAAAGGCTCAGAATATGGCTTCCCAGGCCCTGGAACTTGTCGGACTGTCCGGGTTCGGGGACCGATACGCCCGGTCTTTGTCAGGCGGAGAATCCCAGAGAGTAGCACTGGCGAGGGCATTGGTCCTGGATCCTGCGGTCCTCCTGTTGGACGAGCCTTCCAACCACATGGATCGGGAGAGTGCTGAGCGGACCGAGGCTTTGGTCGAGAAACTCAATAAGGAACAAGGGAAGACCGTGATTATGGCGACACATGCTGTCGACAGTGCTCAGAGTCTCGCTCACAGGGTCATTCATCTGAGGCAGGGCAGGGTGTTCCGAGCTGCTCCGGATAATCTTTTTCGGGGGGTTCTCAAGGAACAAGGGGCGATATTCAGTACGGGCAAGATAGAAGTTAGGTTGGAAGCTCCTGCCGTTGAAGGAGACTTCATCTGTATCGACCCTTCGTCGATCGATATTCTCCTGAAAGGTCCCCAACTCGAGGTCATGAACGTGTTTCGCGGCACGGTCGTCGGGTTGTCGGCAGAAAACGGGCGCATCAGGGTAGAAGTCGATGCCGGCGAGCGCTTTCGGGTGACAATTTCTTCAGATTGGGATCCGGCAAGTCAATTGAGTCTGGGGTCCGAGGTTTTTCTTGTTCCCAAACCGGACGGCATTTCATTATGTTAGTACGACATATCCGGCCGATAGGCTTGCGAAACAATGGAGGAGCTTTTCATGTTCCATGGCCCATTCAGCAATCGAGGGAACCGTCTTGGGCAGGCTTGGCCGGACGAGCTGCACTTCGCTCTCTCTCGTTCCACTTTGGTGCTGCTGCTTGCGCATGCGTGATGCGATCCCGAACGGAAGGACACGACTCCCACAATATTTTCGGGGATTTTGGCCAGGCAGAGCGGCAATCTTGTCTCCCTGAGCCCCGCCTGCTTATTTCCGGGACTTTTCCTGGATTGGTTTGCCCCGCGAGATGAAGGAGATTCCCTGACCGGACTTTGTTCCCGCCATGACCCCTTCCACGATGGGCTCATTCACTTTGGATCGGGAATTCCATTTCACGATGAAAGACGCCCCAAATCCCCCGCTCTTGTCCGATTCGCTCACAAAGAAATGCGTTGAAGCCATTGGCTTCAGTTGCATCGGACTTTCCACGTAATTTCGTATCAGTTGGCCGTCGGAATCATAATATCTCACGGATTGAATTGTGACAGACTCATCCGGGTCCGTATTGCGTATGCTCAGAGAGATTGCCAGTTCGAACGAATGGCCCTTCATGACGTAAATATGAGAATAAACTGGAACATAAATCGTCTGCCCCTCCGAAAGCACTATGTCTTCTGCAAAGCAAGCCCGGCACACGAGAAAACTCGTGATAATGAGTAACGATGAAAGAAAAATGACTTTCTTGCGTAGCCGAATGATTTTCATCTGCAGCCCCCTGTAGAGAAACTGAAAATATTCTGCGTCACTCTATCTGACCGTTATAGTACTTTTCGAAAGTTGTGTTGGATTCTCTCATAATTCTGGCCCGTATGCCGGTCGTCCAATCATGTCATTGCGGGGACCGGAGCGACGAAGCAATCTCAGTTTTTGTCAGTTGGAGATTGCTTCGGGCTTTGCCCTCGCAATGACAAGTTTCACTTTTTTCGCGTAATCAAAGCAGACATTACTTTTCAGGAGCCCCATGGACAACTCTACTGAATCGTACATCATGATCTGTGGCTTGTCATCCGAAACGGGGATCTGCAACCTGAGAATTCATGTACGAGCAAGGGTATCTGATACCGTTTCGCTCTCCAAGATGTAATGTGGCGGGCCTGTCTCCGCTGCGAACGGCACCGCCTAAGGGCGCTTCAGGGACATGCCCGCCGCCGCCATACGGTACTTCCATTTGGCAAAATGGCATCAATACCTTTCGGCTTGGCTGTCCGGCTTGAATGACGCGAGACTTCCCCCCTTTCGGCGGAGTGAAGAGGTGATCCCATTGCCATTCTTTCTGGATCCTGCGGAATGAAAGTTGGAGCTCTCGTCAAAAAACTGAATTATTACAGGTTACAATGCTCTCAGCTTGACTCAATACGTCAGGCGTGGTAAATGTTGTTGCACTTGCTGCTGCCGGATCCTCGTACCGGCATTTTCTTGGCTTTGCCCACAATTACTCCTATTACAACGACGCTATAGGGATGAAGCAGAGTGAGAACTGCCACTCGCTTAAAGTATTACCCGGGCTCGAAACGGGCCGCACGGAGAAGCCGGGTACAAAGGATTTTCGTGGTCCTGTGCTCCATTCTTGCCGCGGCTTGTTTCTGCTGCGGAATCTTCTTTTTCCTCGGGGATTGGGGAAATGCCCACCCGTCTTCCACTCAGAATCCTACGGCCAATTCTTCGGCGTTGAACAGCGATCTGGCCCGCGATCTTCCGGAATCGGAAGCATGCGATCTTCACTCGAATCTGAAGGGGAAGCCTGTTGAAATCTCCGACATGACCAGCGACGGGGACACGCTGCTGTCTCTGTTTTCGCTGAGTTTTTGCGATGCCACTTCCGTGAAGCGAGCTGCCGAAAGCCTTGCTTCCACGATCCAAGCCGATCTGGGAAAGCGGTTCCTGCCCACGGACGAGATCCCTCCCGGCAAGAGATTTTCCATCCATCTGGACGAAAAAGGAGAGTTCCAGAAGGCGACGATAGAGTTTGATCCGTCGCGACTCTTTCATTGTGAAAAAACGAACGAAACCGTGAAATCATGGAAGGAAAACGTGGTATTGGACTACAAGATCGAAGTAATTTCCTTCAATGTTCAAAGGGACGTAACCGAATCGCTGCTGGCAATACGCGAACAAAGGGAACTGGCACTCAAGCTCATGCATGTTTTTCGGTGGGACATCGATTTTCAGGGTGATCCACGAAAAGGCGATGCCTGCAAAATAGTTTTCGAGAGGCGGTATGCAGACGATCGGCCCACGGGCTACGGCCGCATCCTTTTTGCCGTGTACGAGGGCAAACGGACGGGAAGAAAGACTGCATGTTTATTTAACGGCCAATATTTCGACGAGAATGGAGTCGAACTGAAGAGAGACTACCTGCGAACCCCGCTCAACACACTTCGAATCACTTCGGGATACGGCTGGCGAATTCACCCGGTGCTCAACAGGTGGAAATTTCATACAGGCGTAGACTATGGAGCCCCCACGGGAACGCCGGTTTACGCGATTGCCGACGGCACGGTAACCTTTCAGGGAAGCGGCGAAGCCTACGGTCTATATGTTTGCGTTCGCCATAGCAACGGATATGAGAGCAGATACAGTCACCTCAGCCGCATCTCGGTAAAAACCGGTCAGAAGGTTAAACAGCGCCAAACCGTCGGACTTGTCGGATCCACCGGGCGCTCCACCGGCCCGCATCTTTTTTTCGAGATTCTCGACAATGGAAAACGCCTGGATCCTACCAAGATCAAACTCATCAAGAATCCCCGTACTGTGCCAGCGCCCCTCCATGATCGATTCAAGTCAGTCATACGAACGCAACATCAGGTTATTACTCAGACCGTGTCGCCGTCTGGTCGACGAACCTGAGGCTTCCACCGGGAAGTCAGTCCTCGAATGCACTCCCGCTCGATTGAGTTCGGTGATTTCGTTTTTGCGTTGCTGCCAGTGACCTTGTAACGAGTTTTCTCCGGGGTCTAGCGCTGCACGGCCAGCACCCCGGTGCTTTTCCTCCGTTGCGTCCTCAGATCTTCCGCCATTTTGTGATCGCCAAACTGATTTGCATAGTCGACTGCCTGGTCCTGCAGTCCCCGAAAGAAATCCTCCGCCCCGGGAACCTCCATGAGAGCAGACAATGTCCCGGTGATTATTTCTTTGTACGCGTTCCAGACTGCCTGAGCCTTTTTTTGTTCTGTATCGGAAACCGCTATGGAAAAACGAGGACGTGATCCAGTCTGCTGCACCTTCTGGCCGGTTTTGCCCACTTCATTCGAGGAGCCTTCTGCCACTCCGGTCAACAGTTCCGGCTTGAATTCTTGCTTCGCAGAGTTCAGCTCGGAAAAGATGTGGCGGAATGGCCTGAGCGCCTTATCTTGAAGGATTCGTTGGAGTCTACCCAATGTCCGGGCTTTTCTTTCAGCCGGGTCCAGCACCTTCCTGTAATATTCGTCGCCCTTGATGGCCAGCATGATCCCGTCGCGCACGAGGTCGGTATATTCTTTTCTGAATTTCTCGTCCTCCTTGAGCAGCTCCATCTGTATCTCATTGGCATACTTTACGTACGTCTCGTCATTATGGTTCAGCGTTTTTGCCTGCTCGGGTGCAAACTTTCGCCACTGTTCGATCATATGATCCGCTTGTTTGTCCTCCACCTTGTACTTCGACAAGAGCAAGTCTTTCACCTGGTTGCTGTACTGAGGCAAAACGAAGGCGATATCGAAAGCACAGGAGGCTGTATTCCCGTAATTGCACCCGATTGCGAACTCGTTGCTTACCACGCCCTCGGCTTTTATGGGAAGACGGAGGCCGCCGAGCGAAAACAGGCTCCCTTGCGGTCGCTTAGAGTATTCGCATACCAGAGACTGGCACCGGATCGGATCACTATCTTGTTTGGGGTCGTGGGTAGTATCGATCTCGTATGTCCGCCCCCCCGATTCCAGAACACAATACGCGTGTCCGTTCTGCAGCCACACTTTTATGGGAAGGTCCGCTTCACGGCCGAGCAATGCATATGTCACCGCACCGGTCATGCAGAAATATTCACCTCTGGGGCGGCCTCTGTCGTTCTTTCCGAGAATTCCCGCTGCGGAAATTCCGTACAACATGTTGTATTCCCGTAAGGCGTTATTGTCGGGATTTCGCAACCAATCGATCAAAGCGACAGCTCTTTTTACCGGGTCCGGGTACGTGTTCTTGAATTCCCGGGCAACTTCCGTCAGTTCATTCCAACGGTACGTCAAGTCCTCTTTGTTGCTCTTGTCGTAGGACAGACGGGCGTCCAGGAATGCATCGATCAGATTCGCCGGCGCTTTCAGCCTCGACTTCTTGTCCAGTGACCCGCCCGATTCATCGGAATCCGCAAGCGTGCTGAGAGCGGTGAGGTTAAACGGCTCATTATAGTGCGGAAACTTTGTGGCAAGCCAGTAATAGGATACAGCCCGCGGAAAAACTCCGTAGAGATACAAGAGTTCGTCGCACAGCGCTGAACTATTCACCGACGAACGCCCCCCAAGGCTCTTGGTGATAAACTCAATCAATTTCTGCCTTTTGGGATAGATTTGCGTTTCGTTTTCCCAAATCATGTACGAGAATACCGGGGGAACCCAATGATAAGGCGCCTCAGCCTGCAGCACGGCCCGGGACAGCTTGTAGAGAAGATACTCATCAGTGCCGTCGACCAGCTCGTCTCGTGAAAATGCCGCTCTGGCGTAAGTCAACGCAGCGGCAGAATAATTTCCCGTGGCTTCATGCTTGCGGGCACGTACAGCGGTAAGTTCGATGGGCGGCGCTGCAGCTTGACTTGCGTGGTGTGTGTAGTAATCACTTCTTCTGATATTGCCGTCCTCGAATTCGAGATACCCCAAGCACACATACGCTTCAGGCCTCTCGCCGTCGAGCAAAGCAGCTCTCAGAAAATGAGACCGCGCGTTCTCAAGAGATTTGCGCATTTCCCGGTGAACACGCTTTTTGTCCTTTTGAGCATTCAATCGTTCCGTGAACACGTTCATATCGTACATACCGCATGCGACACGAGTCAAATATTCCAACTGTTCCGTTTCTTTCCTGTTTCCCGGGGACGCGGAGTTGTAGGCCTCAATTTTGCCCAGCAGCGCTGTCAAGCGTTCTCCAGTTTTCGGCAACGGTGCAGGAGAATAGTTATACTGCCCGATGAACCTGGGGGACACACAGTCCGCCAACTCCTGCTTCAGAGCCTCCACGTTCATGGATCGGGAATCCGGTTTTTGAGATTGGGCGAGGCAGAAAGAACTTTCTGTTGCAAACAGAACAAGGAAAATCAGAGCCATAATTCGAAGAGACCCCATCACCTGACTCCTCTCTTCAGGAAAAATACATGACGATACTGATCTTCAGGGAACTCTCGTGGACGTTAGCAGCAATATCTTGAAAAGTCAATTATTTTTATATACTTGGAGCGAAGGGGCCGCATACGCATCTAAATTTATAATATTATGTAATTACTGACTAATATGTGAGTGGCACAATAACGAATGCAATGTGAGAGGCCGCAGCGAAGGGGAAACCCGGTTTTCGAGCCACCCTCGAGGCCGTGACAACGTCTCCTGAAAAACGTGGGCAGTTTCCCGGCGGTTTGAGGTGAAAAAACGCTTATGCCTTTTTCCGCTAACTTCGTGATTTCCTTACGCCAGGGAATGGCTTGAGTTGTTTTTACCTCATCGGCTTCCGAAGTAGTGAAAGGCGATAACGAACGCCGTGGAGGAGATATTTCGTTATATTACTGATCTTTCACGTAAAACCTGGCAGACTCTTCAGTCGTGAGCGATTGGCATGGAAGGTGCAAAGTCAACAGTCAATGCTGACTGTTTGCATCGCGCATGTACGGGATAATTGATCTGACACCTATTACTGTGTCGCCGAGAAGGAATTACTGGAGTCAGGCGCTGAATTAAGAAGATTGTCAGGGTGATACCGAGACAACAGGCATTCAGGGGGGCGGCAGAACATCCGTGGCGGATACCTGCTTTCGAGACCTACGGCCGCGAACGGGTGAACCCTTTGCTCAAAAGGTAGTCTGCTATCACGGCAGCCGATGCGGGTTTGGGAGCGTGCAATCGTGCGAACGAAGCAGAATATACGATTTAGGTTTCGTTCATCTTTCAGGCATCCAAGAAAGTATAAGAGGTGAAACATGTGTGGGATAGTAGGATACGTCGGACATTCTCCTGCGTGTCACATTTTGCTTGATGGCCTGCGAAAGCTTGAATATCGAGGTTACGACTCAGCCGGAATAGCCGTGATCCACGACGGTGCAATCAAGATGACCAGGGTGAACGGCAAGATCTGCGCTCTTGAGGACTGCCTCGACAAATCGCCTCTTCCCGGGTACATCGGCATAGGGCACACCAGATGGGCCACTCACGGAAAACCCTGCACCACCAATGCGCATCCTCACAGGGCCGGAAAAATAGTCGTGGTCCACAATGGAATCATCGAAAATTATCTGGATCTCAAAAAATGGCTGATCTCCTGCGGATGTACGTTTCTGTCCGAGACCGATACAGAGGTAATTGCGCAGCTCGCAAATTATTATCTAAGCGGTGAGCCAGACCGGCTCCGTGCGATTCGCAAGACCTGCCAGACGTTGAAAGGATCTTTTGCGGCAGGGATACTGATTGAAGACGACCCTACGACGTTGTACGCGATCAGAAAAGAAAGTCCGCTTATCGTCGGAATAGGAGAAGGCGAATCTTTCGTGGCCTCGGATGTTCCAGCAATTCTCAGATACACGTCGAACATGATCTTCATGGAAGATGGGGAAATCGCGGTACTGCGCTCCGATACTGCGGAATTTACGGATTTTTACGGAAAGCCTGTCGAAAAAGTGGCCAGGAAAATGAACCTCAACCCTGCTATGGCTGAAAAGGGCGGATACAGGCATTTCATGCTCAAAGAAATCTTCGAGCAGCCGCGAGCAGTAACCGAAACGTTTCGAGGCCGAATATCGGAAGAAACAGGCGACATTCGCTTGGAAGGACTCAAGCTGTCGGAAGAGGAAATTAAGGGCATCAACAAAATAGTCATTGTCGCATGCGGAACCAGTTACCACGCTGGTCTGGTTGCAAGGATCGTGATGGAGGAATTGACCAGAATTCCCGTGGAAGTGGACATAGCCAGCGAGTTTCGCTATCGAGATCCCATCATCGCTCCTGGCACGTTGTGCATCGGCATCAGCCAATCGGGCGAGACTGCAGACACCCTGGCAGCCGCTCGTGAAGCGTCCGCCCGCGGCGCAAAACTTGTCTCGATTTGCAATGTGATCGAATCGAGCCTTGCGCGAATATCAGACTACGGGGTCATCTACACGCAAGCAGGCCCCGAAATAGGAGTCGCTTCCACAAAGGCTTTCACCACTCAAATTACCACCCTGTATTTACTGGCTCTGTACATCGCATGGAAGCGGGATGGCATGAGCAGCGACGTACGCCGCGACCTGATTGCCGATTTGATTCATTTACCCACATTGATGACAGCAACGCTGGGATGCTCCAAACACATTTCCGAATTGGCGAGAAGTCTGGAAAAATACCCCGATTTCCTGTACCTGGGAAGGGGCATCGACATGGCCATCGCTTATGAAGGAGCGCTCAAACTCAAAGAAATATCCTACATTCACGCGGAAGCATATCCGGCTGGTGAAATGAAACACGGACCTATAGCGCTCATTAGCGAGGATATGCCCGTGGTGGTCATCCTGTCTCCGAACCACGTGTATGAAAAAATGCTCGGGAATATTCAGGAAGTGAAAAGTAGGGGCGGAAGGGTAATCGCCGTATGCGCAGGACCCGAGGACCCGAAGGTCAAAGAACTGGCAGATGCCGTGATTCAAGTTCCGGGGAGCAACAAGTATCTTACCAGCATTCTCGTGACGCTTCCCCTGCAACTCTTTGCCTACCACGTCGCAGACATCAAAGGTACTGACGTGGATCAACCCAGGAATCTCGCAAAGAGTGTGACAGTGGAATGATATCTCCGGGCTCTTACGGATTGAAAAGAGCATTTTATTCGGGATGCAGGGATTCCGAATTGAAGGAATACTCTCGAGTTTTTTCCACGAAACCTGCTCTCGGTACCGGCAAGCGGGCAGTGGGGCTATCAGTCGCCCTGCCATGCCGCATGTATTACCGATAACGCTGTCTTGAGGGGTCGATCATGTCAAGGAAACTATTCGGTACTGATGGTGTAAGGGGGATTGCCAACCAGGAGCCCGTGACTGCCGAGACTGTTCTCAAACTGGGTCGTGCTCTGGCATGTGCAACTCGTGCCGGTGCGGGGGATTCGCGAACCAGGAGGAGAATACTTCTCGGCAAAGATACCCGGATTTCCGGTTACATGCTGGAGACAGCCCTTTCTTCGGGGATCTGTTCCACGGGTGTGGACGTTTTGCTGGTGGGCCCCATGCCCACTCCCGCGGTGGCATTCCTCACGGTGGACATGCGATGCGACGCGGGAGCGGTAATTTCCGCTTCACACAATCCGTTCGAGGACAATGGCATCAAGTTCTTCGCCCGGGACGGTTTCAAGCTGTCCGACGAGATGGAACTCGAGATCGAAGACATGATCGAGTCCGGTGGCATCGAAAAGTTTCGTCCGAAAGCGGAATTGATAGGCAAAGCCTCGAGAGTGGACGATGCACTGGGACGCTACGTGGTGTATTGCAAGAACACTTTTCCCAAAGAACTGACACTCAACGGCCTGGAGATCGTGGTGGACTGCGCGAACGGTGCCGCGTACAAGGCTGCGCCCCTCGTTTTTCAGGAATTGGGAGCGCGTGTGACCGCTCTGGGCGTTCACCCTGACGGCCTGAATATAAATAAGGAGTGCGGTTCTCTTTTTCCCCAACAACTGTGCAGCGAGGTCCGTAGTTCCTCCGGGCATGTCGGCATAGCCCTGGACGGGGATGCGGATCGGGTTATATTTGTAGACGAGAAGGGCCGCGAAGTTGATGGTGACCAGATCATGGGGTTGATAGCGGGACACATGATCGCCCGGTCCGAATTGAAACGAAATACCTTGGTTGCGACGGTAATGAGCAATATCGGCCTGGACCTCACTTTGCACGAAATGGGAGGCCGGGTCGTCAGGACCCCAGTGGGAGACAGGTACGTCGTGGAAAAAATGCGGCAGGAAGGTCTCAATTTCGGGGGAGAACCTTCGGGGCATCTGATTTTCCTCGAGCGGACGACGTCAGGAGACGGCATAATAGCAGCCCTCGAAATCCTGAGAATCATGGTTGAAACAGGCAAACCTCTATCCGAATTGGTGTCCGCGGTGAAAATGTTACCTCAAGTATCGAAAAACGTTTCCGTAACTGCCAAGACTAATTTTTACGAAATCCCGGAACTGAGAAAAGCGATTACTGAAGGAGAAAAGAGACTTGAGAACAAAGGGCGTCTCCTGGTGCGTTATTCCGGAACTCAACCCGTGTGCAGAATAATGGCGGAAGGCGAGGACGAGAACGAACTCCAAATTGTCGTGGATCTTGTATCCAGTGCGGTGAGCAGGCATTTGTGACATGCCCCCGAAACAAACCCTGTGCAGGCGGGAGGCGAATGTTGCACCCCCGCCTGAAATCCGGGCACAAAGAGACGCCGACCCTAACGCAGATTCCGGACGAAATTACTGTTGGCCTATGGCATTGATAAGGTTGGTGAAATCGGTGATGGTTTGAATGTATTGTTCCATG
>DATHCX010000191.1:0-18424 GCA_035319325.1 Desulfomonilaceae bacterium | reverse complement strand
AGTGCGAGCCCGAAATGGCCGGATATACCACCTGACGCGTCGACTCCGCATGACGGACCGGTACACGTCTTTGCAGCAGACAATCTGTGCCTGCCCTGAATCATGAGCAAGCGGTTTCCTTTCCCTAGCCACACGCGAAGTGATCTTCCTTCACGTTTTCCGATACGGATCTCCTTGGGATCGTAGATGACCAACGTGCCCTGTTGCGGCGTCAAATCCCGGAGAGAGCGCCGGAATCTCTTCACATGGACCCGCAACTCTTCCAAGGCCAGGTAAAGGGCTTTTGCTCCTCTAGGTCCTGTGGAATAGGTGGATGCCCTGAGCCGCTCTTCATCTGCGCCGCTGCGGCTCTGGACGAACCAGGATCCGACGGCCAGCCCGACAAAACAGATCGCCAGAAGTATCTTGTGCCTCGCCGCCATTAGTCCTCTCCATTATGGACGCGACGGGCCATGGCGAGGAATTTTTCATATTCGTGCTTGTCGCAAGGATAATTGCCGTACTTCACCCGATCGAAGACGGGAATCATGTCGCTCAGCGTCTCCCTGAGGGGCTCGTCAGGTTTCAAGCTCTTCAGAACTTCCCGGTTCGTCTTGAAGTGATGGAGAGATAGTTTTCCATGTTCGTCCATCCACACGAGCACGAAGCGAAACATGGATATCAGGGCGTCCCGGAAGTTTCCCTGTTCTGCTCTCCGAAGTGCCAGGCTCCTGAAATAGTCGCTTGTGGCAATCTCACCTGAATCTGAATCTTGGCTCTTCACTGAACCCGGTTTCTTTTTTTTCAGCACATTCAAAGCACGCACGGCCAGAAGCGCCCCGATCACGAGCACAGCGGCAATGACAAAACTCCCGATAACGGTCCAAAATACATCCATTTCAGCTCCAGGCACATCGGGAAGCTGTCGCCACATCCAAGCGAGGATTCTTTTTGCTTCATCAACCAAACGTTCCCTGATTTGATCGATCCATGATTCCTTGTTCGAATCCTTGAATTCCGCACGGGATAAGATTTCGTCCAACACCGATTCGGGATTACCGTGAATCTCCAACTTCTGAAGGAATGTATCCTCGTTCGGAGCCGATTTTGCACATACCGGCGTGTCCGACAACACGAGCGTTGCGGAAATGAGAAAGAGGGGTACCATGCCGGCCACGATCAGGAGGAGGCGGCGACAAGCAGGAGATAATCCACGTGAAAACACAGTCATAGCCGGATGCCATGTGACGGGAATCCGGGAAAAGTCGTACGGGAAGAGCCGGGATTCCCGGACGACACCATGTTGATTGCCAACATTGTTGTTAGATTGAAATGAAGAATGCGGGCGGACCGACTGCAGCCCCTACCACGTCGAGCGAAGCGGAGCTGGTTGCCAATGATATTGAAGAGTTGGGTGGACGGTCCAGAGAGCTGTCTGTCGCCGAGAAAAAGACTTTTGAAACCTCCCCAGCACATGTCGGTCATTGGTATTGGCAACTGTTCCATACCTTTCCGAAAGGCAAGCCTCGCGCTTTTTCCTGATTTCGGTTCCGGCCGAAGCCTGTTTTTCTCTTCGCGGTACAGATCTTTACTATAGCCCAAGCGAGGGAACCAAGCAGCGCAAACAATAAAAGGAGAAACTTCTCCTTGAGTAGCTCATCAGGTCGACGGGCCCAATCCGCAACTATCTTCGCCGCAGCCCTCGCATGAAACACTCATAAGACCTTTGTTCGACTCCTGGTATTCGGGAAAGGCGAGTCCGATCTCTTGCAGGTCGGTTCCCTTGCAGACAGGGCATTGCTTTGCCGCGTTTTTCTCACTGAAGAACAGCTTCGCGAACTCTTTTCCGCACAGACTGCATTTATAGTTCAAAACAGGCATGACGAGCCTCCTTGTAACGGCTAAAGCCCGGAAGGACCACCTGGCAATGCTCCTCCACTTCCACCCACCGACCATTCAGATGCATTTTATTATGCAAGAATTCACAATTTCGCATGCAGTTGCAAGAAAAATTCGGCGGACCGACTCACGTTATTGTGATGCCGGTATCACGTTTGGGACTGATTCACGTCCTCTGAAATCGGGAAGGAACTTCTTGTAAAACGTTCCTCCCCGAACCCCACCTCAAGAACTTTGGGCACTCGCCGGCATCTGCATTTCCTCAGCGGAAATGCAGATGCCGGCGCATGATAGAAGTTTCTGGGAGGAGGTTTGGGGGGACACTCTTTATAAAGAGGGTCCCCCCAATCTTACTTTTTTGAAAGCGTATTCGCATGAGACGGCTCTGCGTCTTCCGCAGCGAAGGAGTGCCTCCAGCCTGTGCCCAGAATCGAGTTACCTGTAAAGAATCGGATCCGTATTGCCAACACTCTCGGAGCGACCGTGGGGTTTTGCACCTCTTTTCCCGTCAGAGAAGGGGATCATAATTGTTTTTGACTTCGGCTGGTTCCACGTGTAATCCTTGCCGCCTGAAGTTTTCTTGCGATGGAGTTCCGAAATGAGAGATGAAGAAAAGACAAGAGAACAATTGATCGGGGAGCTGGAAGATCTCCGTCACGTGTTGTCTCGTGCACTGACGGAGTCTGCACAGAGCGGGATGCACGATCTCAGAAAACTCAATCAATATTTCAATGCGTTCATGAACGCGACCGCAGAATTTGCGCTTCTCATAGACATTCAAGGAAGGATTTTGGCCCTGAACGAACCGTTCGCGAATAGGTTGGGAAAAGACGCGGCAGAACTTGTCGGGAGACAAATACTAGAATTTATCGAGCCGGAATTTGTCGAACGAAGAAGGGAACAGATCGACACGGTTATCGCCACGTGCGAACCTATCCGCTTTCAGGACCAGCGAGGAACAAGAATCCTGGATCACCATTTCTATCCCGTATTTGACGAGGACGGCACCATTGAATGCATCGCCATATGTGCTCGGGACGTCACCGAGCACAAGCGAGCGGAAGATGCTCTTCGCCGCAACGAAGACATGCTGAAGAATATTCTGTCCGCTTCGCCCGTTGCCATCAGCTACGTAGAAGAAGGCAGGCTAAAGTGGACGAATCAAGCTATGTCGGAGATGTTCAGGTATAGCGACGCTCACGAATACTTGAACAAGAAGTCAGAGGATTTTTATAGCACTAAACAGGAGTCCGAACGCATACTGAACATTTTCAGAAAAAGTCTCAGGCAAGGAACGCCCCTGGAAACGGTGGCTCGCTTCAAACGCAAAGACGGATCTCTTTTTTGGGGCCAATTGAAAATTAGCGCGTTACGCACCGAGGAAAACCACCCGAAGGGGACAATATCGGCCATAGCGGATATCACTGCAAGAAAGAATGCGGAAGAAGAATTGCGTCAAAGCGAAGACCGGTATCGTACGCTCGTGGAAGAAAGCTTCGACGGAATATTCATTCAGACCGGCATGCACATCACATTCGCCAACTCACGATTGCATAAAATGCTCGGTTATGACGACGGAGAATTAGTGGGCATCGAACACTGGCGCATCTATCATCCGGATTATCAGGATATCACCAGACGGAGAGCCGAGGCGCGGATGCGCGGCGAAAACGTACAGCAACGATATGAAGTGAAGCTATGGAGAAAAGATGGATCTTCGTTCGACGGAGAAATCAATGCAAGGGCTTTGAACGTGGGTGGTGATCCGGGTGTGCAGGTATGGATCAAGGATGTTACCGAGCGGAAGAGGGCTGAAGAGGCGCTTCGCGAAAGCGAAGAACGTTTCCGTCGACTTTCCGATGCAGCGGAAGAAGGTATAACCATTCACGACAAAGGTATTGTCGTGGATGCAAACGAAGCCTTTCTCAGAATGTTCGGATACGAATACCACGAGCTTATCGGTTCGAATGTTGAGAAACTTGCAGCTTCTGCATCATGGGGTGGAGTAGCCACGGATGCGGCATCAGGATATGAAAGGCCGTCCGAAGTGACGGGCGTGCGAAAAGACGGCTCGACGTTTTGTTGCCAGATGGTGGGAAAACCCTATCAGCAAGGCGGCCGGACCCTGCGTATCGTATGTCTGAACAATATGACCGAGAGAAAGAAAATTGAAGAGGCATTGAGCCAAAGCAGGGAGGAGTTCAGGCATCTGTACGAAGAATCAAAAAGAGCCGAAGACTTGTACAGGTCGCTCTTGAACTCGTCGGCCGATGCCGTGGTGGTGTACGACTTGAAGGGAATTGCGCAGTACGTCAATGAGTCATTTACCCGTATCTTCGGTTGGACCATCGACGATCTCAAGAACGGGCCGGTACCGTATGTTCCGGACTCCGAGCGCGACGCGAGCATGCAGATAATCGATCGTCTGATTCAGGACGGCACACCCTGCAACGGTTTTGAGACCAAGCGTTTCTCCAAGGACGGGCGTTCACTGGATATCAGTCTGAGTGCTTCCCGGTATCACGATCACGAGGGCAAAGCTGCCGGAATGCTCGTGGTGCTACGAGACATCACGGAAAACAAGCGCCTTGAGGAACAGCTGCGGCAGGCGGTGAAAATGGAAGCCATCGGACGCCTGGCAGGTGGTGTGGCACACGATTTCAATAATCTTCTTACTGCTGTCATGGGATACACGGCCATATTAGCCGGGCAGTTGCCCAACAAAGGACCCGAACAAGAAAAACTGGCCCAAATAACCAGGGCGTCACGAAGGGCCGCCGAATTGACCCAGCAATTGCTCGCATTCAGCCGAAAGCAGGTGCTGGAAATCAAACCGCTGGACTTGAACGTGACCATATCGGATTTTGAAAAAATGTTGCGGAGGCTGATCGGTGAAGATATCAATGTGGAGACGCTTCTGGCCCATTCACTGGGAACCGTGTACGCCGACCCGGGACAGATCGAGCAAATCCTGATGAACCTGTCCATCAACGCGCGGGATGCAATGCCGGACGGGGGCACCCTGACGATCGAGACTGCGAACACGCAGCTCGGCTACGAGTATGCGAGGACCCACGCGGATGTGAACTCAGGCGAATACGTCATGTTTGTGGTCAGCGACACGGGCCGAGGCATGACACAGGAGATTTTGTCGCGTATTTTCGACCCTTTCTTTACCACGAAGGAAAAAGGCGTCGGGACGGGACTCGGCCTTGCCACAGTGTACGGAATAGTCAAGCAGCACCGGGGACATATTACAGCATACAGTGAACCGGGCCGTGGCACGACGTTCAAGATATACCTGCCCCGCGCCCAGGGAATCCCGGAACACGAGTCCAAAGAGCCCGTACATGTTCCCCGCCCGACCGGAAGCGAAACCATTCTTCTCGTGGAAGATGAGGAAATAGTTCGGAATCTGGCTTGCGAGGTCCTGGACGCCCTCGGGTACTCGCTTCTTGCGGCACGCGATCCAAATCAGGCCCAGATCATCAGCAGACAACACAAAGGAATTATCCACCTGGTTCTGACCGACGTGGTCTTGCCGCAAATGGATGGCCGGAGCCTTTACAACGCCCTCGTAAAAGAACGCCCGGAAATGAAAGTCCTCTACGTCTCGGGGTACACGGAGAATTTTATCGTTCACCACGGCGTGCTGGACAGAGGAGTGAACTTTTTGCAAAAACCATTCACGGTTGACAGTCTGGCGGCCAAAGTTCGGGAAGTCCTGGGCGAATCCAAGACATGAGTGACGCATTTACTCTCAAACAAAGCAATAAGATCAGGGAGTATCCATTCAGTTGCGGGCAGGAAAGGGCCGTCATTGCTTCGCTACCCTCGCAATGGCAATGTTCCACTCGTTCGCGTAATCAAAACCGACATTGCTTGTGAGAATCCCTGTACACAAGTTTTCCTCGTCCCCATTTTTGCCTGCGAATTCGTAGGAATCTTTATTTCTGCCAATTCTCATACACTCATACGAATGCGCCTTCAAAAAAGTACGATTGGGGGGACGCTTTTTGCAAAGAGTGTCCCGCCCAAACCCCCTCCCAGAAACTTCTATCATGAGCCGGCATCTGCATTTCCTCACCGGAAATGCAGATGCCGGCGAGTGCTAACAGTTCTTGAGGTGGGGTTCGGGGAGGAACGTCTTACAAGAAGTTCCTCCACGATGTCAGGTAGTTGAAAACGAATTCGTATAAGAGATTCCTTCCCGAACCCCGATTCAAAGAACTCCCCACATGATTGCCCTATTTGCCTAAACAACCCGAAACGGTGTACTATGATCTGAATTGGTAAGGAATGGAACTACATGAATTTCCTTCGGTGAGGTGGCATGCGCATGATTCACGGAGTCATTATGGCGGGAGGCAGTGGAACGCGATTTTGGCCGGAAAGCAGGAAGAACAGACCGAAACAACTTCTCAACATCATGGGCGACCAGACCATGATCAGGTGTACGATCCGCAGAATTCTGCCCGAAATTCCCATTGAGCGGATCACCGTCGTTACCTGCGCTTCCCACGCCGATGAAATGGCAACGCAATTACCTGAACTGAATAAAGAAATGATCGTCATCGAACCCGAAGGCCGAAACACTGCCCCTTGTATCGCTCTGGCCGCATATAAGCTGCATAAGAGAGATCCGGACGGCATCATGGCCGTAATGCCCGCGGATCACGTCATAGGGAAGGAAGAGGAATTCCGACAAGCTCTCAGGATAGCGGTCCAAGCGGCTTGCCAGGGTGACCATCTGGTGACATTCGGTGTGATTCCTCATCGTCCCGAAACCGGGTACGGATACATAAAGATGGGACCTGCACATCTTTATGTGGGCACGGCTACGCTCTTCAAAGTAGACAGGTTCGTTGAGAAACCGGATCTTATCACCGCAGAACAGTATGTGGCTTCACGCACGTATCTCTGGAACAGCGGGATGTTCGTCTGGCAAATAACATCAATCATACAGGCCTTTGAAAAATATCTGCCGGCGATCGGCACCGAGATGAAACGGATTTCTCCGGCCCTGAACACTCCCGACGAATCTGCTGCAATAGCTGAAGCTTACGGAAGAATGGGAGCGGTATCCATTGATCACGGGATCATGGAGAAAGCCGACAATGTGCTCACCCTGCCGGTAAACGTGGAATGGAACGACGTGGGATGCTGGGCGTCTCTGGAAGATGTCTGGAAGCAGGATGAATGCGGGAATGCAACCAAAGGTCGGGTGATGTTCGTTGACGGCAAACGATGCGTCGTCTCCTCGCCCGGCAAGTTGACGGCGGTGGTGGGCGTCGAAGACCTCATTATCGTGGATACGCCGGACGCGCTCATGGTATGCCGCAAAGACCGAGCCCAGGACGTGAGACGATTGCAGGAATTGTTAAAAAAACAGGGGTTCGAGCATCTCTTGTAATGGCGGCATTGAATCCGCCGGATGGCTCCGCTTTTCTGAAGTCAGTTACTTCGAGGGAAGTGCCTCTGTTATTGCGAGGAGTGAAACAACTAAGCAATCTGGATAGTTAAAGCAGTTCTCGAAAATTCTGACGGATTTTCTCATAATTCTGGCCGGTATGCCGGTGGTCCAATCGTGTCATTGCGAGGATCGTAGTGACGAAGCAATCTCAGTTTTTGCGACCGAGATTGCTTCGGGCTTCGCCCTCGCAATGGCAGCCTGTACCACATGGATGTCTCGCAAGGACGATTTTCATCTGTGTGCAAAGACCCGGGCTTTCCACATGTCTTGTTCCGCCTTTTCCGAGTCTCCCAATGTTTCGTAGCACTTCGCCCGGAGAAGATACACCTCGCCGCTGTACGGGTTGGCCTTGGCCGCTTGCTCCAGGTCTGCCACGGCGGCCCGGTAATTGTTGAGTTCCATCGCAAGCTTGGCTCTCCGCAGACGCGCATCGAAATGATTCGGGTCGATATTCAATGCGCGGGAATACGCTTGAAGGGCCCTGTCTATCTGGGAATCGGCCATGTGGATGTCGCCCATGGTCACATACGCAGGCGCAAACGATGACTCTTTCTTTAGCGCTTGATCCACGTTCTCAAGAGCTGTCGAGGTGTCCCCTTTTCTCAAGAGAGCTTCCCCGAGGAGCTGGTACGCAGTGGGATCGTCGGGCAGGAGGCGTATGGCTTCCTCCTCGTCGTTTATGGCCCGCTCCAGTTGGGCTTCGTTGAAGTAAAGGCTCCCTCGCAGCAACCATGCCTCCTGATTGACGGGATCCAATTCTATTGCCGCGTCAAGATCCGCAAGGGCCCGATCTCCTCTTGCCATGATTTTGAATATGGAAGCCCTTTTTACGAGAAGCCACGGATCGTGGGGCCTGATTTGTATGGCTCTGTTCAAATCCCCCAGGGCCGCTATGTAATTGCCCGTCTGGAGCTGCAGAACGGCCCGGTTGATGTACGGCAGCGGATTTTCCGGTTCGACGACTATGGAACGTCTCAGCATTTCCAGAGCTTCCTGATTCCTGCCCATCATCATCAGGACCGTACCCTGGTTCAGAAACAGTATGGAATCATTCGGAGCGGTCGCTTCGGCCCTCCTGTAGTCGTTGAGCGCTTGCTGCAAATCGTTGAGAGCACGGTACGTGTCCGCTCGGTACCAATAGATTTCCTTTATGTCCGGATCCAGTTCGAGCGCCTTGTTGAAATCGGAAAGCGCCTTCCCGGACTGGGAAATCTTGAGGTAAGCATATCCTCTACGAAACAAAGCCTGCGCGTTTTTGGGCTGAAGCTTGAGCAATTTATCCATTTCCGCTATGGCTTCGTTGAATTTCTTCTCTTCCATAAGAATTCCAGCCCTGCCGAAATACGCTCCTTCCTCGTTTGCGTCCAGGGCCGTGCTCCAGTCCAAGTACCTCCTGGCTTCAGCGTAATCTTCTTTGGAAAAGTAAACCAATCCGATTTCGGCAACAATCGCAGCGCGATCGCCGGTGAGTCTGGCAGCTTGCTGGAGATCGCTCAACGCCTGATCGTATTGCTTCAACTTGATCAACAGTCTGCCCCTGGTTTCCCAGGCATCGGCCATACCCGAATCAAGCTCCAATACGGTATTGTAGTCCTGAAGCGCGAGGTCCAGATCATCGATCCTCTCGTTGCAACGTCCCCTCAGCATGAGGGCTGCCACATTTTTCGGCTCTTTTTCCACCACCTCATCGAGAATCTCAACGGCTTTCAGGTAATCGCCCTCATCAGTCAATTGGCGGGATCGTTCCATGGGGTTGCTCGAAAGCCGGCCATACACCCACAAGGACAGCAAGACCGTTGACAACACGATGGCTGGAACAAAAAATATTTTGTTGTCCGAAATAATGGAAGTAATGCGCTTGAAGTTCATTGAGATTGCTTCCGGTCCTGTGCCTCCGAATCTTGAGAGAATCTTAGGGGCAAGAGAACTCGATTGTCAACCGCATCGTTCGGCCCTCGCGGTATTGATTCACGACTTTCCGAAGCACGCGCGGCGAACGGTTCCCAAATCTTGCGGATTTTTCTCTTGCATCGAATATGGTGATGTGCATTAATAGGCATGAAATTCGGGATCTTGTTCCTGAATACTAAACATAATACTTATCCACTCTCGGCCGAAGTGATCGGTCACGGAGTTTCCAATGCAGAAAATAGTGGAGATGCTCCCGTACGTGCAGAATTTTTTCCAGCTGAACTTCCTGTTTAGCGGCCTGGAGGTTTCTTCCACCTCTATCCTCATAGCTCGGGTCCTCACCTTTATCGTGTTCGGCATGGGTGCGGCCTGGGCCCTGTTCAGAATCGTCATGAAACTCTTGGACTGCGTGCAGACGTTTCTCCAGGCTCTTGGACCTTTGCCCAGATCGTTCTTCTTGCTGCTCCTGCTCGTGATTCCCTTGTCCACCGACAGTCTGGGAGCAAAATGGATCGGGTACATCCTGCTTGTCGCATGTCTTCTCGGATTGGCCAGCACTGCGGCTCTCATCCTGGTGCTGTGGAAATACGGCGTCGATCAGGCGCTGCGTCTTATTGACACGTTCAGGTCACGTGGAGAAAAATCGGAAGCTCGCTCCGAAAAGGGATCTTCTCTCTTACCTGACCGTATCATCACCGGGTCACCGGACGCACAGACCAGTTCCTGAGATTCCGTGATCGCGGCAGCGTACGTTGTCTCCAGCCAAGGTCGGACGCCACGGGCTTGCTTACACGCGCGGCATCGGCATCTCCGGCGTCGGATTTATACCTTATGAGGCCTCTTGTTGGGGCTTTGCAGACTGTTCCTCTTGGGGAAAGCACATGAGTGTCTTCTCGCCCATGGCCACGTCCACGAGATTGCAACCCAGTTTCCACCCTACGCCGAGCGCAAGGCCGGCTGCGGTCCAGCCCAACAGTTTGAGGGGAAAAAGCAGCAAATTACCCATGCTTCGATTCTCCTTTAAGTACGAAATCTCAAAAAATGTCATATCAACCACAACATTAACAAAATAGTATGACTAGTGTAAATAATAAAGTATTCCTTTTATAGTTCTGGATTAAACCTCATCAACTTGCGCTGCATCGCGAATGTATATTCTTGACCATCCGCACTTTTTATGGTTTATAAAGTGATACGGAGAGAGGGTATTCCTCATGAAGAGGGTCTGTTGATGAAATACCTTGTCTCTCTTTTGGTTTTGTTTGCCTTGCTCATGTACGGTTGCGCCACGTCTCGTCTCAGTACAGGGTATGACAGAAACGAATCGTCTGCAAGCACCAGCTCCAAGACTCCGAAAACACGTCCGGATTCCGGTCCACCCGCGGAACGCGCCGATTCCACGAAGGCAGTCGCGGTGAAGGCGTCGTTTCACGATTCGCTCTTTCCGGACATGCTATGATGGTGGCTTTGCGTGGCGATGTTTCCGCACGTCGAGGTGAGGTGGAATTCCGAACTGGAAGTATGTAGGTTGTGGAGGCGTTCAGTCTCCAAAAAGTCGTTCCGGATAGTTCCGAGCTGAGGAAATACGCGACACGCTTATTGTACCTTAGGCCGCTGTAATGCATAGAGCGCTTCGCCGTGTTCAAACCCCTTCATAACCCGTCACGAATGCGGATCTCATTTTTCGCAGTCCACGGTGTACCCGTAGCGAACAACATAAGATCTTCACGTTCGGGAACCGTTCTTCGTACGTCAGTACAGCAGACGATCAGCGACCAGCCTGAGTATTGGCAACCGGAGGAGCCGGAGGTATTTCCCTCCAGTTCACCGAACCGAACGGATTGCTGTCCGGCCCTCCAGATGCGGGAACCGGCGCACCGTCTCGCTTTTTCTCGGATCTCAGGGTGGTGATGTACGCTTCCACTTTGTCGATGGGATAGCTGATCAGCCTGCCCAAAATCCAAAATACGTATAGCTGGTCTCTCGGTCTCGGTGGCACGGGGGCATATGGATCGATCTGCGGTTCGGGTTGCGGGACTGGTGCCGATTCACTGTATTCGGGTTTCACCTGGATCAGTTTTTTGTTCGAAGTTTCGGATTGGCCGAAACAGGTAGCTCCTGCGAACAGCAAGGCAAGCGTGAGGACCGCAATTATCTTGGACATGTGACCACCTCAAGGGAAAATTTCGTGTCCCCATATCACATCACTGCAAAAAATCCAGAAATTTTTGCCCTGTTAGGTATCCAATGAGTTACGGGAGGGAAAAGGCTGTGATTGCGAGCATGTTTCCCGACTCGTCACTGGACGCATGCTCCGGAAATACGTTTTGACTTCTGCAGCGAAATAGAACATGTTAAATGCCTGGCGTGTAACCCATTTTTGCCTTCGCTGTTTATGTGGAGTAACACGAAAGGGGCCCGGCTGAATGGAGGATAAAGAGCAGCGCTACTGGGATCGCCCAAACGACGCAGTCGGACCAGGGTTACCGGACGGGGAGGAGTTTTTCACCAAGTCTCTGGAATTGACTGAATGGTTCAACAGTGATGTGAGCGCCACCGGCAGTTTCGATGTAGGGCTCATGGTGGCATCCTCATTTGGCAAACTCCTGGACGCACTTCCTGTTCCGGCTATGTTGATTGATTATGCATACAACATAGGTTTCGCGAATCAGGCATGCGGAACAATAAGCTCCAATTACAAGATCGTTCAGGGTGTGCCGTTTGCGTCACTTGTTCCTCGGTCGCGGAATTCCGAAAAGGCGCGAGCCGTGATGAAAAAGGTTTTTTTCACACGCAAATCCGTAGTGGCGGAAGGAATACTGGAAATTGATGCCAGAAAAGTCTGGGGCCGCCTCTACTTTCGTTCCATCAGAGTGGGACACGAACGGTATATACTTCTAGTCATCGAGGATCTCACCGCCGAAAAAACTCGGCTGGTGTTGAAGCAAAAAGACGAGGATCGGCAAAACACGCTGATTTCAAATGCGAACGAAAGGCTCAACGAAGAAGTGTGGCGCCGCGAAAGAGTGGAAAGCGCCTTGAAATTCGAAAGAGACAAATTTCGGAAATTGGGCCAGGTTTTGGAATTCTCAACTGCAATTATCGGAAATGATGGGGATTTCCGCTACATCAGCCCTGATTTCAAGAACATCTTCGGTCAGGTTCTCGACGAGCTTGCCCGATATCGGAAAAACGGTGTTCATGACGAGTTAAGTGCAGATGTGAGAAATCTGCTGGACTGGTTTGTTCATCTGAATGATTCGGCAGACAGCTCCGGCACATTCGTGTTGAAAAATGCTGAAGGACTCGAAAAGGAAGTAGTCTGCCGGGCGGCCAGGCTGGAAAATAAAGAAATCCTTGTGGTATGCCTGGATCGACAATCATAGTATTGCTTTTCGTAAGTTCCGTGCCGGATTTCATGACCAAGAGAGATTGCTTCGTCGCTGCACTCCTCGCAATGACAATCTTCCAATCTTCTCGCGCACCCAAAACCGACCTTACTTTTGATAATCCCTGCAAGTGGGGCTCTCCCTGTGCTCCCGATGACAGTCCTTTTCCCATCCGTAGCGGAATAGACGAACAATGACGCGGGTTCACCTTTCCGTGAGGCCCGGTTCATGCTAAAGTGCAAAGTTCATTTACAGAGAAGAGGCTGCACGCGTGAGGAAACTGTTTCGGCTCATAAAGTTCGTTGTCAAGTGGCTTGTTGTGATCGTGGTGAGTGTCGAGGTCCTGAGCTTTCTTGCGATAACCGTCAGCAACTATATTCTGTACGGCCATGCACGGGAAGGCAGTAGAGCGGTGTACGATGCGTACACACTGTTTCTGCAGAACACGGGAGTGCGGCCCACCGTGTTTAACGAAAAATCCCCGGATGCCAGGAGAAACAAAACGGTGTGGATGTTCGGCGGTTCCACTATGAGAGGAACGACTGATCACGACGACCGCACAGTTGCCAGTTTTCTCGCAAAGGATCTGAATTCCGCCCAGAACAAATATCGCGTGACCGTGGTGAATTTCGGGACGAATTCCTTCAACTCTCTTTTGGAAACCAAGTACCTTCAGAAGCAGCTCGTGGAAAATCCCGATGCGCCGGATATAGTGATTTTTTATGACGGAGCCAACGATGCCAAGTATTTTGCGGAACATCGGACTCCGTACGGCCACCATGGGTATCGCAGAGTGCGCTCACTCATTGAAAGTTACTACGGAAGCTGGTTCGGGCTCCTGAAACCGGTGACCGCAGCGGTGTACGCGTCGTTTACCAAAGAGCTTTGGGATAAGATCAATCAGGTATATCTCCCGGTCGACGAGAACAGCCCGTTACTGACGCAAATGGTGGATCTGACCGAAAAGCGATACGATTTTGTAAACAGGACTGCAAAATGCTTTGACGCCCAATTCTTGCTGATCTGGCAGCCGATCATCTGGGTCGAGGACTGCACCGTACCCGAAGCGCTCAAGGCCAAAGAAAAGGGAATCGTCATCGATTCGGAACGCTTCGCCACCGTTCGGAAGAATTTTGCCACTCCGTACAATGCCTTGTCCGAAAGATTGAAAGAGAAGCCGTATTTCGTGAGCTTCAAAAATGCGCTTTGCGGGAGAACCGAAGCGGCCTATCAGCATGATGGGGTGCATCTGACGGACGAAGGAAGAAACATGGTAGCACGACGCATCAGCGCCCTGTTAATGGATCGGTTCTTGAAATAAGCGCTCGAGCGTTCATCACCGGAATCGATGACTCATGGACCGCTTCAACTTTGTTTGAGCAAACCCGTTTCGAAGATCACGCGAGGATACCCGAAAATCAAATGCCTCCCAAAACTGCGTATATACTCCTCTGGTTCCCGGAACCTTCCGAGACGTTCATTTTCAGAGAAGTCATGAACCTGTGGAACATGGAGTTTCCTCTGAAAGTATTCACCCTGTACGGCGAGAAGACGGACAATCTCTCGCCTGAAATGGCTTCTGTCTCCAACCGCATGGAAAGATTGGGCATACCGTTTATCAAGAGCGGCGCTAAAGATGTATTTTACTGGTGGAAGCGTAATCCGAAGCTGACGTCCGAACTCTTGAGAACCGTTCCGGTCAGAAGGTGGAATGGTCTGGAAAAAGGCGGCGAGAACCTGTGGGCCTTCTTTTGCGGATTCCGGTTGGCCCGTCGGTTTGAAGAGGAAAGAATCGAGCACATACACGCTCCGTGGGCGAACGGCCCGGCCACCGCGGCATGGATTGCATCGCGATTGACGGGAATACCTTTCAGTTTTACGGCGAGAGCCTGGGACATCTATCCTCCTGACGGAGCGCTCAAGGAGAAGATTCGTGACGCAGCATTCATCAGGAGCGAAACCCGGGCGAACATCGTGTACCTGTCAGAGTATGCGGGGATGGGCGACGAAAAGATGTACCTCACGTACAATGGCGTTCCCCTGAAGCCTCGTCAAGAGGCGCCCGTGTCGTTGCGGCCGCCGTACAAGTTACTGGCCCTGGGAAGATTCGTCGGCAAGAAGGGATATGACTTTCTCCTGGAAGCCTGTAACATTTTGAAGAGTTCCGGCATCGATTTCCATCTCACCCTCGCGGGCGGGGGACCGAGAATGGGTCAGCTGAAATATCTTACATGGAAACTGGGTCTTGTCGGGCACGTGTCATTTCCGGGATTCGTTCCGTATGAGCGAGTATCAGAGCTGTTCTCCGCGTCGGACATTTTTGTTATGCCCAGCATCATTCACAAGTCGGGAGACAGGGACGGCATCCCTACCGTGATCATGGAAGCTCTCATGCATCGAGTTCCGGTCATTGCCACGGATATTTCGGGAATCGGAGAACTCATCGAGAATCGCGTCACCGGATTGCTCATACCTGAAAAAAACGCTCAGGCAATAGCCGATTCGATCAGGGAATTCGTCGGTGACAGGGAATCGGCTCTTCGGATGGCAGAGCAGGGAAGGGACAAAGTTCTCAGACAATTCAATCCGGAAGTAAACCACAAGAAAGTGGTCGATCTTTACCAGAATCTCATATCAAAGTCCTCGTGAGCTTATCTGCTCGCACCTCGCGGCTTCTCCCCGATTGTTTGCCCCTGGACGTATCTATTTGTATGTAAAAGTGGTGGCATCTATAGTGCTTCTCAAAAGAAATCGCGGATTGGTTATGCGAAATATTACACGTTTGTCATTGCGAGGGCAAAGCCCGAAGCAATCTCGTTCCCCAAAGCTAGACTTCTTCGTCGTTTCACTACAATGACAGAGCTTGGGCACCTCCTCAGAGTAACTCATTGATTACCTTTGGACCACTGTATTTCGAGCCGCATGGTGAGGCACGTACCTGTTTGAGGGGCTCACGTGTGCGCGTATCTGTATTGAAAGCTTTTCCCTCCCGCAGTATAGTGATTGCCACCAATCGGCTGGTATCCATGTCCAAGACGTTCTGCATCATCATTGTGTCGCTCATTGCCGCTCTGTCACAGAGTTCGTGCTTTTTGCGTTCTTTTTCCGAGGGAGTTTCCGACACAGCGGCTCCTGCGCAAGGATATCAGTCTCTGGAAAAATTCCCGTTTAAGGAAGCCTGGTACGGGATGTATTTCCAGGAGGACAAGGTCGGGTACAGCCACTTCAAAATCGATCCGTCGGGAGAAAACTTTGTTGTTTCCAATGAGTCGTACATGCGCCTGACCGCTATGAAAAAAACAAACGAAATCGATATGAAAGAAAAGGTAAAGGTGCGTCCGGATTTGAGTATGATTTCATTCGAGTCGGATGTTGTCATGAATGGCAAGAAATTGCACATGACCGGACAAACGAAAGCCGACAAGTTCGTAGTGGAAATAGCCGTGGACGGCGAAAAACTCGATCGCGAATTCCCACTCGAGCAGAAGCTCTACCATTCGAGCGCGATTTCACTCATGCCGGCTTTGAGAGGGCTCACTGACGGAGCGGCTTACACATTCTCCGTGTTCAATGCCGAAAAACAAGGTCTGGATCGGATCGAGCAAACCATAAGCGCTGTCGCGGGAACACCGGGACCGCAAGGCGCGGTGTGGAAAGCAAAAAACGCCTATGGCCGCACGGTTGTGTTTTCCTGGCTGAACAAGAAAGGTCAGACCGTTATTGAAAAAGCCCTGAACGGAAGTCTCGTGACCGTACTCGAAGATGAGGCCGCTGCTCGAAAGTTTGCGGAAAAAAAAACTCTGGGTAAAGACCTTGTTCTGGATTTCAGCCTCATAAAAGTGGAAAAACCTATTCTTAATCCCGAAAAGGCGCGATTCCTGAAAGTGAAAATGCAGGGGATTGAGAAATCAGCCATTCCTGAAGATGGCCGTCAAACCGTTACGGCCGAAGCGAATTCGCCGACACATGATTTTTATGTCACCATCAAGACCGAGAATGTGGGGGTTCCGGGGCAACCTGGAGCGTTTCAGCACACGGAATCTTCGTTGCCCGAGTTCTTAGCTTCAACAGTCTCGGTACAATCAAATCACCAAGAAATCATCCAACAAGCCGAACGGATCGTGAAACCAAACGATTCCCGGAGGGACAAAATCGAGAAGCTCCTTCACTGGACCGCAGAGAACATAGCCCGCAAGATGCAGGACTCGTTCACATCTCTCGCTGTCCTGCGCAGCAAAGAAGGGGAATGCCAGTCTCACGCGAACCTCTATACTGCGCTGGCCAGATCTCAGAAGATTCCTAGTCGAGTCGTCACCGGTCTGGTTTATTCAGATAAGGTGGGATTCCTGTATCACGCCTGGGTCGAGTCCTACGACAACGGCTGGATTGCAGTCGATCCCACGTCCGATCAGATACCCGCGGATGCGACGCACATAAAAGTATACACCGGAGAGTCCCCGGATAATACGCAGCTTCTCTTCCAAATCATGGGAAAATTGAAAATTGATGTGGTAGAATTTCGTTGAGGAAATCAACGGATTCCGGGTAGTCACGTCGAGCTGCATGCAGCTTGTCAGAGAGATGGAGTAGGAATATAATCGTCTCGGATGGACCGGTGAGACGTTTTCACGAAAACGTTCAGGAACAATCCCTTGCCGTGACGCACACGGAACTACAGCCGGTTGTGAGGAGGTAGCTAAAATCATGAACTGCAAGATCACCTACTGCGGAATGTGAAATTACAAACCCAGAGCCGTCAGTCTGGCGGAAGAGCTGGAGAAGGAATTGGGCATAGAATCGGAATTGATCAAGTCCGGGGGCGGAGTGTTCGAAGTCGAGCTCGGAGGCAAACTCGTCTTTTCCAAGAAATCTCTGGGCAGATTTCCCAATCCCGGAGAAGTGGCGAAATTGCTGAGAGAAGACAAGTAGGCCTTATTTCAATGGTTCCCCGGCCAGCCGCCGAACGGGAGTGATCCGTGGCTATGACCGTGACCAATGCCCCTGGCGGCAGGAGTCTTCTTGTGGGTAAACTCCTACCATCGCCCTTGTATGTTTTCAGGGGGGCAGTGTTTCTCAGGGAGCATCCGGAGCTCTGGAAGTATGCCGCCGCTCCGCTCGGCATGAGCGTCGCTATTCTCGGCGGGTCGTACTGGCTATTGTATCGCCTGTTGTCCGGATTCATAAAGCCGTATGGCGGAGACGACCGGCTTCTGGCGGCCCTTTCGTATATTGTTCTCGTGGTGGTGGCAATTCTGCTTTTGGTTTTGTTCTTTTTTCTGTTCACGCGGATTGCTTCGGCCCTTTCCGCTCCGTTCAACGATTTGATCTCCCAGAAAACGGAAGAGCTGGTGGCCGGCATATTCACGGACACACCTTTTTCCGTGGTGCAGCTTCTCAAGGACTCCACGCGATCCATGTATCACGCTGTCAGGGTTCTCGCCCTGTACCTTGCCCTTCTCCTGGCCGCTCTGTTTCTGTTGCTTATTCCGGGCGTTGGAAGTCTGCTGTTTACCGTCATGGGAACCCTTTTGTCGGCTTTCATGTTTGCATGGGAATACCTGGGCTATCCTTTGGATCGGCGCCGATTAACCTGGAATCAGAAAATGACTTTTTTTCGATCCAGGCTCAAGCCGGCTCTCGGATTCGGTTTGGGCAATGTCGTGGTTGCGTCCGTTCCCGTGGTGAATCTGCTGTTCATTCCAGCAGCGGTGATCGGCGGAACCTTACTGTTCCTGGACATGGAGACCAGCGAGAAGACCATTGGATGAACATT
>DATHCX010000190.1:0-29877 GCA_035319325.1 Desulfomonilaceae bacterium | reverse complement strand
GAGGCAAGCATGAGGACATTCACGGCAAAGAGCGTGCAGACAAAACCCAGAGTCAAACGCAAGATGTCGGGGACCTCGACGTAGTCGCGAATGTGTGCGTATACGGGAAGTCTTGTCGCCATTTCGCTCAAGAGCCCGCCCATCATGCTAATGACCAGAAAGGCAATGCCCGTGTTTGCTTGACGCAGCTCCCAGATTTCCCTGCCGGGAATCCTCAAATTGAGCTTGATCGCGCCATGCGGGCAGTTCTTCACACAACTCGCGCACAGGGTACACAGGCGATTGCTGTGAATCCTCGGGCCCGCGTGGCCGAACGGACATCCGCGTTCCGCTCCAGTTCCCAGGTAACATTCGGTAGAGGAGCACTTGGATATGCACACGTTGCGGTCCGCACGAAGTTCGACGAGGGAGGTCTTGGCAAAGAGCCCGGCCATTCCACCCAGACCGCACAAATACGTGCACCAGGATCTTCGTTCGAATACTGCCGCAGCAATGACTGCAGAGAGAAGCATTACCATCAGCAGCACACCGAGGCCGACGGGAGAACTTCTCATTCCTGTGGCCGTTTCAAGCCAGATAATAAAGAGCACAACCCCGGCGATAAGAAAATCACTATGGTTCTTGAGGAATGCCGGAAAAGGCTTTTCCAGGGCAACAAACTTCTTAGTGACGTCCGCCATGGTGCCTATCGGGCACACGGAACACGAAAAGCGGGAAGCCAGAAACGCACCCACGATCAAGAGAGGCCAGCCTACTGCCCAACCGAACAAGGCTGCCGGGTTCTGCAACGGATCGGAGGGTCCCAGGAACAAGACGGCAAGAAGCAAAAAGAAAAACGGAGCGGTGGCGCTTTGGAGTACTGCAGGAAAAAGAGGACTGGTAAACGCTTGCCTCACGAAATTGAAGCGGAGCAAATCCAGTGCTCCCTTTCTCTCCACTTTCTTCAGATCCAGATATATGTCCCGGGGACGTATCACTCCCGCTTCGGCGGTGAGAACCGCTCGTTTCATCGTGGAAGCCAATTCGAGATCGTTTCCCGGCCAGGGATATTGCACCAGGAGGCGCATGGTCTCTCTGGGAAGCCGGGGGATCTCCTTGTGCATTTCCTTTGCGTACTTCTTCAGGTAGTGCCGCACCAGGACCGGGATCTCTTTTCGCCGCGTGCGCAAGGGAGGAACCGCCACGGATCTCTGTAGCAACGCGAAAATGAGAGGATGGCGCTCAATGGTGATTTCCGGCAAGGTCAACCTGGTGGTGGCCAGCAGACGAACCTTCGCTTTGTGAGGCCTCACCCCGCCGCATCGCTGGAATGTCTCCGTCACCACCGCCTCAAGAAGCTTGATCTGCATCCTCGGCGTCAGTTGTTCCACGCCTCTCACCAGCAGAGTCCCGTCTTCGGTCAATTCGAAATAGCCCGGCGTTTCCATGATAACGCCGTCGGGAGCTGCTTCCTCGGAGCCGAAAAACAAACGCAGTTGCCATTGCGTGAGCTCGTGTTCGGATTCGGGATTCCCCTCAGGAAGCCCTTCTACGAGCGGGGATTCTCCTCGGGTCCGCAGGAGATCCAACTGGAGGAACACTTCTTTACAGAAATGGCTTTTCTTGAATATGCTGGGGGCCAGATACTCCTTTCCCACCCCATTTTCACCGATGATGAGCACCGGCCCGTCAGAATGAGCCAGCTCTTCTAAACGCGCCGAAACGTTTCGCTTTACGTATTCACCGATTACGTAATCGGAAAATACGGGATCTTCACGGCTGACAAGAGATTGTAAGACACGTCTCTTGTGCTTGCTCTTCAGTATTCGCCTGTCCAGAAGCATTATTTTGCGAACAAGGTTTCTTATGAGACCTATGGTGAAATCCGCATCTTGCTTCAGGAGCTTCTCGAACTCCTGGGGAGCCATTTTCGCCACCGTGCAGGGTTCATCGGCTATGAGTTCTGCATCGGACGGCCAGGGAATACCGGTAAAAAAGCTGATTTCTCCGAATATGTCGCCGGGTCCCAGCTTGTCTACTGCAATTCTTTCGTGATCTTCGTCCCGCAAGACAACGCTGGCTTCCCCGGAGACCAGGACCTGAATGCCATCCGGTCCGTTATTGGAGCCGAGAATCAGGTCACCTTGTTTGTATTGATCTGCCGCTGCCGGATCGTCGAGAAAGCGCTTCAACATATTCGGCAAAAGCTTGGGAACCGATATCGAGGTATTATGGCGGCCAGATGGATCAGACATGGCTGATTGTCCCGGCAGAATCTCGTCTATTCCGCTTGGTTTTCTCTCCGGTTTTCCTGAAGAAAACCGAGATACTCAGAATGGGTAACCGTCAACTTACATCATGAACGGGGCGGGGGTCAATAAGCAGGCGGTGGCAGCGATACGTAAAGAATAGGTGTCTCAGCCGCTCAATAAGTTACGGCTTGACGGAGCCTGACCCAGACTCTCCAGTACGGACGGCGCGAGTGATGTCCGCTCCTCAGCGAAAACGACCTTTTACGACAAACAATCCGATCAACATATCCGATCCGAAATCAGGGACACGGCTTGACCTTCATGGGTTTCTGCGGAACCGGTCCTGCCATGGGCATGGGAGGCGGGCAGTAGGGAACCGGCGGAGGACCGAATGTAAGATAATGCGGGGGTATGCGATCCATATACGTGGGCGCGGTACAGAGGAAATACCAGGTGCCGATTTCCTTGAATCCCATGAGAGTCGGATCCAAAGGCGGGTAACCATCCCGGAAGTTGGGTCGATCACCGGCAACTGTCATGGTTGCGAGGCCCATCACGCACATCATGGCCAACACTACGCAACACAGAGATGTAATTTTCACCTGGACCTCCTTCACCACTACATCGGACGCCTCAAAGCCGGAGTCCGATTCCAAAGGGAATGTCTCCGCAAAGACTATCCAATCGCATTTCACTGAAAATTTAGTCAGGAATAGCAGAGTTGCACAAAAACGGCAAGCGGATTTTCAGGACGAGGTAATCATGCAGTTTCTCGGGGGAAGTGCCTAACATCCGTCATTGCGAGGAGTGAAACTACGAAGCAATCTCTATACTAAAAGACGGAGATTGCTTCGCTTCGCTCGCAATGACAGCCTTTTCCCACCCGTAACTGAATGATTGCAGCGGGCACAAATCCGAAAAGAATCATGATTGGGGTGAAATTGGTTCAATAATAGAAGGCGAATTCTGTGAACCACCCTTGTAAAATATTTTCGAATCTGATGTCCTGGACGTCGGCGTCGACGAAACTCAACCGAGTCCCGCGATAACCTGCCTTCACTGCCCAGCTCCCCAAAAGGGTGGACGGGCTCGCGAGACCTGCGTCGATTTCCCAGTCAGTGACTTCGGTTCCCGTCATGGGCCAGCGGACGCGGGCGTCTATGATTCCGGACACGCCAAAGATCGTTTTCAACGGATTGTACGTGGCATGCAAACCCATGGTAAGCGCGTTGGCTCCCGAGGCCACGCGGGGGAAGGGAAGAATATTCGTGGGATAGGTGAATTTCGGCGTGAAAAAATCATAATCCACGTCCACGCCGAATCGAGTCCGATTGCACTGGATGAAATCGAGATCTCCACCGAGCCTCAGGCCGGAATAGGAGAAACGGGCCTCGGTTTGAAACCCCGGCCTGAAACCCGAAAATTCCCGGGGTTCGTAGGCGACGCGGACAGATAAGCGACTTAACTGAAACCTGACGGCGGAATCAATGAACCAGACATCCTTGTTCAGGTGGAAGGTACCGGCCAGGCTTCCTCCCTCAGGGCCTGATACGCTTCCACTGCCGATATGGACTTGCACCAGACGTGCCTTAACATCCCCTTCCACCCCCGGAAACCAGGCGAGGGGCGAAAACGCGTCGAATACCCCAAAATATTGGGCTGATACGGGCTGAACGCAATTGACCGTTGCGGCAACGCATATAGCGGCAATGAGCAGGAAACGGGTCCACGGGATCGCATTCATTCCGACCTCTCAAATCAGTATATTCAAAATGTTATAGCAATTTATGAAACTAATCAAGTATTTTATTATACGAACTATTGGGATTCTCGAAAGTAATATCTGTTTTGATTACGCGAAAAGATCGGAAGTTTGTCATTGCGAGGGCAAAACCCGAAGCAATCTCAAACCCACCAAAACCGAGATTGCTTCGTCGCTCCGCTCCTCGCAATGAAATGATTGGCCCACCGGCATCCAGGCCAGAATTCTGAGAAAATCCGACACAATTTTCGAGAACCGGCATATACGGAGAAATTTGATTTATAAACACGAATACCTAGGATCTGTCCCCACCGGTATCTCGTTCGCCTCATCGCGCTTGATTCGCGACCTGACGATTGCGCCGGAGCCTAAGGTTTGACCTGCTTTCACGATACGTATACTATTGACGACCTGTCGTCAAAAATGTGGAGAGCCCCTGCAGCGGGCCAAAGGATATTCGAGCGGAGGAATGGCGTATGACCGATGAGGGCAAGAACGAAATGGAACACCCGGGGACGGAAGAAGAACCGGAAGTTCAGGATTACGTGCATTTCAGTGATCGGGTAATTGCCTTTCTCATTCTAATCTTCCCATTTTCGTTTTTCGTTGACAGACTGCAATCCCTGTTACTGGAACATGTATCTCAATATGTGAATAATATGATCGTGCTTGCAGGATTGGTGGGTTTCTTGGTGCTGGTTGGCTGGTTGTCCAAGAAAGTCCACGGCTTCCGCAAGAGACGTGAGACCACGGTCGAGAAGTCGTAGCCGTCTAGCTACCGGTTTCGGGGCTGCTCACGGGTGCTGCTTCGACAAAAATGTGCCGTATGGAGGGGAGCCGGCTCTGAATGAGTCGTTCCAGACGCTTGACCGCTGAAATGAGATCAACTGCAGAAACGTTTCTGTCAAACACGATTTCCAGATTCAGCAGAACATACGATGCCAAAAATTTCGTCACGCAATGGCGAGGTTAGCTCCCACCGCCGCACTAGCAACTTTCCTGGACGATTCGCCTGCCATTCCTTCGCCTTCCCGAGAAGCGATTTACCATGGCTATGTACCATTGGGGTCAGCCCCATTGTCTTGTGCATATGACGGCCATGATTATTGTAGGAAGGAGGGAACCCTTTTGCGAAGGAGGAGAGCCATGATGACAGGACTCATACTGTGCCTGATCCTGAGCATTGTTTCAGCCTCTGGTGCCTCCGCCTATGCTCCGGCTGACGGACCATTGAATCAAATTGTCCTACAACAGTCACCTCAGAACTCCGAGGACAAAAGTGACGCCCCAATAAGCACTGATAGAAATCTGTACGTTCCGTCATGCATGCTGGATACGAGTCTCACCCGTAAAAAGTCCGCGGATGGAGTTTCGAATTTCGTATCGCCAGCGGGCAATAGTGATACCGATACGTCACGATTCCAAAAGGAAACTGGATCAGAGCGGTGTCAGTCCTAGCATGCATGAGCACGGCCGGGTCCCGCTCGCATTTTGAGGAGCCCGGACAGCAGATCCCTTCAGGAATTTTCCTTTCACCTATTTATTCGACCGGTATGCGACAAAGAATTTCCACGCGAATGGTACTGCACACTATGGAAGACAGGAGAAGAAATGATGACACCTCTCAACGGATTGAGGCGAGTTGGAGATATAACGGGAACCTCGGTAAAAAACAGACGGGGTGAGAAGCTCGGATTCATTTACGATCTGATGATCAGCGAAGAAGGATGTGTAAAATATGCGATTCTGTCTTATGGAGCAAGATTCCTGGGAATCGGGGACCGATTGATACCCGTCCCCTGGCGCATGCTTATGGAATCCGCTCACACGGTGGTGATAGATCTGGAAAGGAGAATCCTCGATACTGCCCCCAGTTTCGGACCAAACAACTGGCCGCTCATGTCCGAATCCGAGTGGCAGGACACTGTGGAAAAACACTTCGAACAACGGCAGGAAACTTGGACCGAAGACCAATCACAGGCGGTTGATGCTGAGCAACATCGGCGAGACATTCCCCTGGAAGAGGAACCGGAGCATGTTCGTCCGGATTCGGGTGATCGTCCCGTAACGCACTAGTGCTCTGTCCCTGAAATACCTAGGCCAGCCAAGAGTCACTATGAGCGAGAATTACCCCTATTTGCTGCATAGTTATTTACGGGACTGGGCACTAGCTTCATCAATTTCATTGTATGCATTGGTATCAGCCCTCGATTTGCAGAATCTTTGCGGGTTCAAAATCCCAGGCGGTCCGTATGCCGGATTTTTTGTTTTCTATGGCGTCCAGAATCCTTTCCGGGGTGAGAGGATAGTGATTGAAATACATTCCCAGCGCGTTTCCCACTGCGTTGCAGTACGCTTGAGCCGCAGACATAGCCACTGACATGCCGGCCTCTTTAGCACCGTACGGTCCGGCGGGATCGATGGTTTCCACCACGATGGGCTTTATATTCGGCATATCCTTGATAATGGGAATTTTGTATTCGAGCATGGACGGATTCAGCAGGTGACCATGATGCCATCTGTGTTCTTCGCCCAGCATGCCCCCTTGTCCGCCCATGGCCACGCCGCCCTCGAACTGACCTTCCACGATCATGGGATTCAGAGCGAAACCGCAGTCTTGAGCACACGTCACATCCTGTGCTTGTACCAATCCGGTCTCCGGGTCCACGTACACTTCCGCAACGGTCGCTCCGAAGGAGAAAGCCTGTGAAAGTTGTCCTCGCGGATTCGATATCCATTCTCTTCTTTGATCCACGTCAGGGGAAAAAGACCCTCTTCCCATAACCGGACGGCCCATCACCAGAGCCTTCCGAACGATCTTCTCGATGGGTATGCCCGCGGCTGGCGCTCCCCGCACGAATATTTTCCGATCTCGTGCCACCAGGTCTTCCGGATCGGCTTCCAGCATTTCGGAAGCCACTTCAAAGAGTTGCGCCTTGGCATCGGAAGCGGCGGCTTTCACCGCGTTTCCTCCTCCAAAGGTGGATATCATGGAATAGGAGCCTGCATCAGTGGGGGTCACTTCCGTGTCCGCGGAAATGAGCCGGATGTCTTCCATGGGAAGTCCCAGTTCTTCCGCGGCGATCTGAACCAGCATGTTGTCGTTTCCTTGACCGTTGTCCACGACGCCCGAGATCACGGTGGCTCCGCCATCCTCGTGAAATTTTATGAACGCCTGGGATCCACCGCGAATGCCGAGAGGAAACCCTGTCTGAACCGAATTGATGCCTATGCCTATGCCGCGGCCGGGAGTCGAATCACGGAATTTCTCCAGGAAGTTGCTGTGTTCAGCCGTTTTCTCAATACATTCCACCAGCCCGCAACTTGCGACGTAGGACCCGGTCGGCGTGGTCTCGCCCGGTCTTCGTGCGTTTTTCAGCCTGATGGTCACAGGATCGATCCCGAGTTCTTCACCCAACATGTCGAGTTGTGTGTCGACTCCGCATGCAAATGAGCGGCCGTGTATGCGGATCATACCCCTCACCGGTTTGTTGGTGTAGATCCTGTACCCGTGAAAGCGGACGTTTTCCAGCCTGTAGGTCTGCTCGTGGCACAAGAAGGGAACTGACGTGGCTATCGGGCCTGTGCTGGAATACGCGCCTCCGTCCAGGTACGAGACGATATCCCTCGCAAGGACTTTTCCTTCTCCATCGACGCCCGTCTTTATCGTGGTCGTCATCGCATGGCCCATACGGGTGGCAATGGAGTTTTCCTCCCGGGAATACACTACCCTGACCGGTCTTTGGCTCTTGAGGCTGAGAAGACAGGTAATGAATTCCGCAGGAAAAACATCCGATCTGCCTCCGAACGCTCCGCCAATGGTGATCTTACGGACGTTCACCTTTGACAGGGGGACCTTCAGAGCGTTGGACAAAGCTTTGGCCTTTGTGTGGGGAGAAGCGTTGGGCATCCAGACCTCGATGGACCCGTCGGCATGGCTGTTCGCTACCACCGCATACGGCTCAGTCATGAAGTACGAATCTTCCTCTGCAACAAACGTATCTTCCCGCACGAGAGCACATTTCTTGAACGCTTCGTCAACGTTGCCCACGTCGATCTTTACCGCTACATTGATGTTTCTGCGGTACTTCTCGTGAATCAGGGGGGCGTCTGCGGCGAGGGCCGAATGGCAGTCAAACACCGCCGGCAATTCCTCATATTCCACCTGGATCAAATCGAGCGCCTCTGCCGCGGCGTCTTCGTCCACCGCTGCAACCGCTGCAACTTCGTCTCCCACGTAGCGCACTTTGTCCACGCACAGAAGCTGTTGGTCGCGGGTATACCTGAAGACTCCCCATTTTTCGCCGGCAGTGTCTTTTCCCGTCACCACGGCGATCACCCCGGCCAGTGCCTCAGCTCTCGATGTGTCAATGTGGAGAATCCGGGCGTGCGGATAGGGACTTCGGAGAATTTTGCCCACCAGCATGCGGGGCAATTTCAGATCCGCTGTGAACAAAGCCTCTCCCGTGACTTTGGAGTGGGAATCCACGCGAGGAACGCTTTTTCCTATGAAACTGTATTCCGGCACAGTTACCTCCACTGAAGCGATCGCGAACTTACCGTCTACCTGCTATAACCAAGCGCGAGCATTCACGTTCAATGCTGTAATCATGCAGTTTTTCGTGAAACCGCCTTTTCCGCCCGTAACTGAATGAATATTCAACTCTCCCTGGTGTTCCGTCCCTCAAAAAACTCACCTGACCGGCCATCCGTACCTCTCCCGAAGTTTTCATTGAGCAGTGGAGCCCGGCTTTGTCATTGCGAGCGCAGCGAAGCAATCTCGCGTAGTTGCGGTATATGGGCTGCAGATTGCTTCGTCGCGTCGCTCCTCGCAATGACACTGATTCGCGTGCCGGTCAGATCAGTGATTTGATGGCTATTTGCGGGACACCATACTAGCACCCGCCACCCTTCTTGTCTCGGGCTGCGGAGCGCACAGCAGCCAGGATTTTCGCGTACCCCGTGCAGCGGCAGAAATTGCCGGCAAGCGCGGTCTTGATGTCTTCGTCGCTGGGGTCGGAATTCCTGTCAAGCAGCGCCTTTGACGACAGAATCATTCCCGGCGTGCAAAAGCCGCATTGGACTGCCCCGTTGTCTATGAAGGCTTGTTGGATTTGATGCAGTTTACCTTCCGAAGCGATGCCTTCAATGGTAATCAGAGAGGCGCCATCTGCTTCCAAGGCGAGTGTCAGGCACGATCGTACCGGATTGCCGTCCAAGAGAACCGTGCACGCGCCGCAAACTCCTTCGGAGCACCCTTCCTTCACTCCCGTGTAGTCCAGCTGGTCCCTGAGGACCTCCAGAAGAGTGGCGTTCGGGCTCACCGCCAGTTCCACCGCCTCGCCATTCACGGTCATGCTCAACAGCTGTTTTTTCATTCAGTTCACCGATCGCGTTTCTTGAAAAGATTACCGATCCGGTCCCGCGAAACCCAAGACATCCTTCACTGCCCGAGCGGTCATGACGCCGAGCATCTTGATGCGGTAATCCTTGGAAATCGAAGAATTCTCCACCACAACGCCTTCAGCCATGCGTCTCGCCATGAGCCGCACCTGGTCGATCATTGCACCGTCCGGCTTATTTCCTCGTATGAGCGCCTCCGCCTCTTTGAGCACCACAGGGGCGGGACCCGCGGAAGAAATGACCAATCTGAAGGTTTCCACTTTTCCATCTTGCATAATGGCCGTTGCTGCGGCATTCGCCAGCGGGAAATCGACCGCGGATCTCATGCCGAGCCTGTGGTATGCACTCGATGCCGGGGCCCACGGCAGCGGCAGGCGTATCTCCGTTACCATCTCGTCAGGAGTTATCTTGAACGGACTCTCGCCTTTTCCGGTGAAGAAATCGCTCACCGGGATTTGCCTGACTCCGCCGCTTCCTGCAATCGTCAGCTGACCCGAGAACGCGGCCAGAACCGGGACAGTGTCCGCGGAACAGACCGAGTGGCAGGATTCGGACCCGGGAAGGGCAAGGCAATCCTTTCCTCCGGTCCTGTGGCAGGAGCCTTTGCCTGTACGCCAGAAACGGGATTGGTTGTAAAGGATGCACCGGGGCTGCAAGCACAGATTTCCGCCGATTGTTCCCCTGAAAGCCTGGATCCCCGTCGCTCCGATGGAGTTTACGGCCTTGACCAGCGCAGGAAAATGTTCCTGGATGGAGGTATCCCGGGCAATCTCGGCCAGAGGGGTCGCAGCACGGATCACGATTGCATCGGCTCGTGTTTCGATCCCCCTCAGTGACTTGATATTCCTGAGACTGATGACCGCGGCTGGCGAAAAAAGCCTTTGTTTGAGATGTACGATCAAGTCCGTGCCGCCGGCGAGGACAGGTGCCATACCGCCCAGGTTACCCTTTAACGCCAGAGCCTTCTCAAGTGTGTCGGGCGCATGATAATCAAATTGTGGCAGCTGCATGATCACTCCTGGCATGTTCTGCGCATCGTGTATGAAAGAATTTCCCGAACGTATTCCGGATCGCTTCGGCTGCGCCTTCTCTTTCCAAACCGGTATCGGGGCCGTACGGAATGAGAATAAGCACGCTCACCGCTATATTCATCGACCCGGACAATCAAGTCAATCGCCAAAGTGTTTCCGCTGAATTTTCACCCGATCCGGCCGTTTTCGAGGGAACGTTGCCGGCGGGTTTGCAATGACAACCGTTGTCCCGCACCTAACGGTCGGGACCGCAATGAACTTGACACATTTGACGATCTGAGATTAAGTGGTCTGGAATCAAGAATCCTCTCCAGGCATTTACCGTTATCGGAAACCACTGCTGCCTTCATTTCGCCCAGGGAAGGAGATTCGGACGCATGGAGCTATTCAGGAAAATCACGGTGCTCTCCCTCGAGCAGGCCACTGTACTCCCTTATCTCACCTATCGACTCGCAATAGACGGCTGTAGAGTGATTCGACTGGAACACCCGGTTTTCGGAGATCCGAACAGGTTGGTGGGGGAGCCGTTTCTTGAGGGCGAAGAACGCATGAACAGCTACTTCATGGCCATAAACGCCGGGAAGGAAGCTCTGACGCTCAACCTCGGGGAACCCCGCGGCCAGGAGATCCTGTCCAGGCTCATTCGAGATTTGAATGTGGATATTTTTGCGACGAATCAACTTCCGAGGAATTACCAGAAATTGGGCATCGGTTATGAAGACCTGAAGGCCATAAAACCCGATCTGATCTGGTTGGGAATTACGGGGTTCGGTCCTGAAAGCAACGAGGTCGCTTACGATCCCATCCTGCAGGCCCGCGGAGGGCTCATGGCATTAACGGGCGAAGCCTCCGGCACTCCGCAGGTTGTGGGAATTCCATTGCCGGATATGGGCACGAGCGAGCATGCCTACGGACTGTTGATGAAAGCGCTTTTTACGCGCGCGGTAACCGGCCGGGGAACCAGGATTGACGTGTCCATGTTCGAGAGCACGACATCCTGGCTGACTGTCCCTATTACCATGACATGCTCGTTCGGCAAGAATATCTCCCGGCGGGGCAATACCCACGAGTTCTTTGCGCCGGTTTCGGTGTATCCTACTGCCGATGGTTATTGTTATATCGCTGTGGGCAATGACAAACAGTTCCAGGCCTTCTCCTCGCTTCCCGAATTTTCCTCGCTTGCGAAAGAAGAATACCGAAAGAATTCGGGCAGGATTGCCGATGTGGAGAATCTCAACCAAATGATTTCCCGGACGACCCGGACGATGAGCACCGAATCGCTCGTTTTCCTCATGAAAAATATCGGCGTTGCTGCGTCCAGAATCAGCACCATCGAGGAGGTTGCTCGCGATCCTCTGGTATTTCCGAAACTCATAAGAGCGAAGGATGAAAAAACGGGATTCGAACTCACCCTGGCTCCTCCGCCCGTTGCAGCTCCACTCCTGGAGTCCAACGGACGCAGGCTTTCGTTTCCTCCGAGATTCGGCGAACACAACAGTGCCATTTTGACCAGGGAACTCGGGATCCCGTCGGACGAACTGACCCTGCTCAAGAGTGACGGGGTAATCTGATACCATCCCGATTCGGCGGTGGTCCGGAGAAGGGCGCCGGAATCGATCCGTTGGGAAATCCGTTCGCCTGGGGCGATGGGCATCAGAAATAGCAGGTTCCTGGTTCTTGATGAATGCGGGATGCCTGTTCGCCGGCTACGGTGACGGTGTGATGAAGTTTCGGCCGCCTTGTAGCACGTGCTCACGCGACGGCTTCCCATAGAAGAGGGGAGGGGTGCATCGCGGCATCTCAGGCAAATCTTGCATCGGAAAGCCACCTTCAGGGGCGAAAAGTACTATGATCGGTGACGGGTAAAGAGAATGGGTGTAGCCAAATATACGAAGAACAATAAAGACGAAATAAAGGAAGTACTCCTTCAATCAGGCATTAGCGTAAAAACACAATACGGGCCGGAAGACCTGGATGCTGCGGGATTCGATTACCGATCGGATCTCGGGGACCCAGGAGAATATCCGTTCACGAGGGGAATCCATCCGGAAGGCTATCGTTCCAGAGCTTGGACCACCAGGCAGTACTCGGGGTTCGGGACGCCCCACGAAACCAACGAGCGATTCAAGTTGCTGATCTCCCATGGCCAAACCGGGCTTAACGTCGCGTTCGATCTCCCGACACAAATGGGATTCGATTCGGACAATCCGATAATCGAAGGAGAAGTCGGCCGCGTGGGAATGGCGGTGGACACCCTGCGGGATTTTGAGATTGCGTTTTCGGACATACAGCTGGACCGCATAGGATCGGGCTTGACCATCAATGCAGTCGCGTCGATCATGCTCGCCATGTACCAGGCAATGGCCGAGAAGCGGGGATTCGATGTCACCCGCATCAGTGCAACTCCCCAAAACGATATTCTCAAAGAAATGATAGGCAGAGGTGCGTGGATTTATCCCGTTGAGGACGCAGTCCGCCTCATCGGCGACACAATCGAATACTCCATTACCACTCTCCCCAGATGTAACCCCGTTTCGGTCTGCGGATACCACATCCGTGAGTCCGGTGCGAATCCTGCTCAAGAAATCGGTTTCGCTTTGGAGATAGCGGACGCTTACATCGACGCGGCTTTGTCACGAGGGCTCTCCATTGATGACGTGGCCCGCAAGATTACCTTTAATTTCAACATATTCGGAAATCTCTGGGAACAAGTGGCTAAATTCAGGGCCGCGCGGAAACTTTGGGCCAAAGGTCTCAAAGAAAAATACGGAGCGAAAAAGCCCCAGTCCATGCATTTGAGAGGTCTGTTCGGCGGTGGAGGATTTGGACTCACAAAAGCTCAGCCGGAAAACAACATTATAAGGAGTTCCTACTACGCCCTTGCCGCTGCGCTCGCGGGCGCTCAAACCACGGCGCTGTGTTCCTTCGATGAGGCTTACACCATTCCGACCCCGCGTGCGGCACTGCTTTCTTTGCGCACCTGCGAATTGCTCATGGATGAGATAGGCCTCAGGGATACCGTCGATCCGCTGGCAGGTTCCTATTTCATTGAAACGCTCACGAAGCAAATGGAAGAAAAGATCCAGGAGGAGCGCCAAAAGATACAGGCGGCGGGGGGAATGGTAAGGGCCGTCTCCTCAGGGTTCGTGCAGAAGCTCGTGGCACAGCAGGCATACGAATGGGAGCGCGGTCTCAAGACGGGAGAATATATCAAAATAGGCGTGAACAAATACGTGGAAGAAGACGAACCTGAGGTGGAACTCCATGAATACGACCCTGAAACCCAGGAGAAGCAGATCCAGGAACTCAGACGGGTAAAAGCGGAACGCAGCGATGCGGATGTGTCCCGGGCGCTCCAAGAGCTGGAAAAAACCGCGCGGGAAAAGAGAAATGTCATGCCGAACCTCGTTACGTGCTGCAAAGCCTACTGCACCGTGGGTGAAATGGCAGACGTGTTCAGAGAGGTTTTCGGCGAGTTCAAGGAACCGAATATCTTTTGATGATAAGACGCGGCAACATTGATCATGAGCTTACCCCTCCAACCGCACCGCCCGTAGCAAAAGAACTGTTTTCGGACGGGTATGAGCTCGTTTCATAGCAAACCGCCGGAGAGGGTATGTTGTATTCGGTTCGAGGGACGGCACATTGTCCCGGGAACTGCGTGATGCGTGAGCTTCACATTCCGGCACACAATTGTGACAATTTTGACGGACACGGTTCCGGATCGGCAAGGCGCAAAGGAGATCGTCTGATGGCCCGACTCAAGAACCTGATTCCTGAAATAACGAAGCTGAAGATAAAATATGTGATGGCGTGGATCATTGTGAGTTGTTGCCTCTACGGTCTTTTTCTCCTCCTGCTGGTTATGGGATTTTACGCCTTTTTTCCTCAACCCAGCCTGGATTCGCTTGTGGCGCGTGTGATCCTGGCTGCGGGGGCGATCTTCTTCACGTATTTTGTCGGGCTATACTGTTACGGAACCTACCAGAAAGAAAAATCCCTCCTGCAAGAAACGGCGGAAAACAAGCACTAGACTGGCTGAGTTGAAGGGGGGCGCGCCGCTGGAGCAGTTCTTGAACGTTCTGTCGGATTCGTTCGTGACTCTCGCCTACATTCGAACGATCCGATCATGTCATTGCGAGGAGTGGAACGACGAAGCAATCTCTGTTTTCGTTAATTGGAGATTGCTTCGGGCTTCGCCCTCGCAATGACAGTCATCGAATCTTTTCGCGTAATCAAGACCGACCCTACTTCTAAGAATCCCGCTGTGCTGACAGGCGCACTTCACGAGACATGCCCTACGCCGGAGTCTCCGACCCGGAAAGAAGGCAAGACCTGTACCGGGCAGTCTCGTATCGTGGAAGGTTGCGAACGTGCACAGTCACACGCGTTATTTCAACGAGAGCTGGCCCCTACCAGTACGACGGTGATGTTGTCCTCACCGCCTTTTTCATTTGCCCTCTCGACCAGCTCACGGCAGGCCTCGTGTAACGATGAGGCGTTTTGAATCAGGGAAAAAACTTCTTCGTCATCGAGCATGTCCGTGAGACCGTCTGAACACAGCAGGAGTGAGCTTGTGTCATTCCAGGGGAAATGGCACAGATCGGGGTCCATGTCGTCGTCCACGCCCAAAGCCATGGTGAGGCCGTGGCGGGCCTTGTGCGTGCGTGCCTCCAGTTTCGTGATGGTGCCGTCCCTTATCCATTCGGCGATAAACGAGTGGTCCTGGGTGAGTTGGGTTATCCGTCCTTCGTGGATCGCGTATGCACGGCTGTCCCCGACATGACCTACCGTGAGGCCATTTTTCGTCAGAAGCGCGGCCACGACGGTCGTTCCCATGTCACGCAAGGAATCGTCTTTTCGGGCGAGAGCCAGGACAGCTTGGTGAGCTGCGTGAAAGGCATCACGGAGCAGCGTCTCGTCATCCCGCCTGCCTCCGATACCGGCCCGCACGAGTCGTGAGACCTCTTGCACGGCTATTGCGCTGGCCACACCTCCGCCGTTGTGACCGCCCATGCCGTCTGCCACGATGAACAAGCCCAGCCGCGTATCAACGAACAGACTGTCCTCGTTGGACTCCCGCACCATGCCGGGATGACTCAGGTATGCAGTTTCCAATAGGCCCTCCCGCGGCCTTTCACTCTCACACGTCATCGAATTCGGCCACACGCACTTCGGCGCCCATAGGTTTAAGCTTTTCGCTTAACTCCTTCAACACATTAGTCAACTCAACTTGTCGGTCGTTCTCGTAGAAGAGAAACAGGCTCATCATTCTCCGCCGTTTTCTCGGTTCCGGACGCGTCACCACGCACGTCTGTTCCACCATAGGCATGAGATCGCGCATAGCATGCTCAATGCTCTGGTATCGCTCCGCAGGATCCTTGTTTGTGGCGCGTCTAATGAATGCACTGAATTCCTTGGGCAAATCCGGATTGAGCGTTCGCGGATCGGGGGTCGGTGCTGTGATGTGCGCCCGTAAAACCTCACAGATATCGTCCGGAAACGGGCGTTGTCCCGTGGCCATTTCGTAGGCGGTGATACCGAGCGAGTAAATGTCGGTCCGGGCGTCGACGGGGTCTCCCTCGATTTGTTCCGGGGCCATGTAGAAGGCTGTTCCGGGCAGGTCGTCGGAACACCCTCCTACGGGCGAGGCAAGGCCGAAATCCACTATTTTCACCCTCTCCCCCGCCTGAACGAAGACATTGCCCGGCTTGACATCCTGGTGGATGATCCCTTTCCCATGAGCATAGTCCAATCCAGCGCAGATCTGCACAAGAACCTCGAACATCTTGGGAACTGGCAGGCGAAGGCGGTTTTCCAGAATGTGCTTCAGCGTGACCCCATCGAGGTATTCCATCACGATGAAGATGGTCCTGTACATGTGTTCGATATCATAAACCCGCACAATATTGTCATGGTTGAGACCGGCGATAACTTCCGCCTCGTTTTGGAATTTGCGCGACATATCCGGATCTATGGCAATGTTGTGCTTGAGCATCTTGATGGCCACAGGCAGTTTGAGGAGCGAGTGAAAACCCTTATATACGAGGCTCCATCCCCCCTCTGCAATGACGTCATTGATCGTGTACTTGCCTATGCTTCTCTCTGCAGTGATTTTCTGGTCGCAAAGGCGCTCTGTGGCCAGTTCGGTCATGAACTCGAAGAGGTCCGGGCATTCGCGACACAGGGCGTCAAAAGCACCCCGATCAATCGCCCACAGGTTCATATCCGTTTCCGCGTCCACATCGGCACGTCGGCACTCACCGGTAACGAGCGCCACCTCGCCGACAATATCGCCCCGTCTGAGGCGGGATATCGGGTATGCCCGCCCGTCTCTTTGCAGGCTGACCACGCAGGATCCTTGCTGAATCACATACAGCCTGTCGCCCTGTTCTCCTTGCCTGATAAGTCGATGGCCCGCGACGATGCGCACAGGTGTCATGACGGAAAGGAGGCGCTTCTTGAGTGTATCTGGAGTGGCGCGGAGGAGTTGAGTCTTCATCAGGAATTCCAAGTCCTCCATACACAGGCTCCCATTTTTCTTACGCTTTCTTCCGTTCTTCATCTGGAAATCCCTTTGCCGGATGGGACTCAGGAAGCGCTACCCGCGCCACCCGCTCCAAGAATAAGGCACCACATGGGCAATAGCATTGACTTAGGTCAAAACCCCATTGCAAAATGCACGAACCGGCAACTGCGGGGTCTTGGTGCGGAAAAAACATGATGCCTTCCGATAGCCGGTGTCCCGGCGCATTCCCATTGTTGATACGGATTCGTTTTTTTACAGGTAACCCGCTTCCGGGCACAGGCCGGGAGAACTCCTTCGCTGCGGACGACGCAGAGCCGTCGCATCTCTTCGCTCAGGAAAGCCCCCAGCCCTGACATTTCATAAATCCTGTGGCGAATGCGTATCACATACGTTCACTGCCAGAACAGGGAAACCAGGCCACGGCCAAGATACCGAGCGACATTCCATGCATGAGCCCTCCACATACTTGGCTCTGTCACGCTGCGGTTTTCTGCTGAGGACCTTGACCGTAATACGGAATATCGCGTATGCTTTGAAAACAATCCGAGAAGAACTCTGCAATGGCGGGCAAAGGTTATTACCTCGTCAAGCATCATTCCGAATCGGTACGCGCCGATCCCGACACGCGAACCATAGTCGGGCCAAACAGAGTGCGATACATCCCGCTCGACGGGGTGAGAAATAGTTCCTCCAATATCTGGCGGTTATGAATTCTCAAAGAATAAATGCACTGTTTCTAACGATTCTTGGGGCAGTACTGTTTTTCGTCGTCTGGTTCATTGATGCCGGCAAGCTTCCCGAACGTTGGTCTGCAAGCCAGAGTGTTCCCGGCGAGTACGAAATCCGGCTCGACAAGGATGTCTTCAGAACAGGCAAGGCCAGCGTTTGCATAAGGTCCAAAACAGACAATCCCAAAGGGTTTGCAAACTTCTATCAGGAATTCATGGCCATCAAGTATCGTGGAAGACGCGTGCACATGGAGGCTTATGTGAAGACCTCGATATCCGCGGGTACGGCCCACCTTTGGTTGGAAACGTACGGACCGGAAGGTAAGAGATTATCGCTGGACGACATGCCTGAGCGGCGCATGACAGGTACGACGGGTTGGACAAAGTATGATCTTGTTCTGGACGTGCCCAAAGAAGCACAGAAGATTGCATTCGGTTTTATTTTTTCCGGAAAAGGGCAAGCTTGGATAGACGATTTCAGCTTTCAATCAGTCGTGGGGAACATCCCGGTCGCTGCACCTGATTCGCTTGAAGGGCCGGTAAATCTCGGATTTGAATGATCGCCGAAAGGATCGGTTTGCTGACTCGCAGTGTGCGCCGTAACCTGTTCTCACCCTTCGCGAGCGAGGTCACGCTTCTCAGTATCAACTGCCAGTATCCATTCCACGGGCCGCCAGGTTGCCCCAGAGCACGACCAGGCTGACAGAGCACTGCAGCTTCAGGCCATGTCGGCTTCGAACTCCTTTCGCTCGATAGAGAAAATCGCAACATGTTCGGTTGTTTCGAGTAATCCGGCTATTTTCGCCGTGATTTCCTTTCTTTTTTCGCTCGCCTGCCAGGCCTCCCAGCTTTTCGTGTCGCTCCACGAACTGATGACCAACAACGTGTGGGGATCCTCGGCGGATATGAGTGTGTGCCCGGATATAAAACCCGGCCGCACCGTCCCTGCGGCCCTAAGCAAGGCAAGCAGTTTTTGAGCCTCTTCTATGGTGCCCCTCTTGAACTTCCTGGTGGTCAAGACCTTGATCGCCATTGGAACCCTCCCATTTCCGCACCCAGAACAATAGCGCCGGGGAAGCGTATGTGAATCAATTACAGCTTCTCGATTTCGCCATCCACGAAAGCTCTGATTATTTGGCTGTCCGACAGTTCCTGGCGATCTTCGAGTTGTTGTTTGGTCAATAAGCCCAAATCAATGAGGATGTGGAGAGCGAGGTGGAACTCCCGTGTGGTTAATCCATATTTCTCGCTCAACTGGAAATCCGTCATCCCGGAGCACATATCCCGGGCCAGGTCTTCGGCCGTCATCGAGCTCAATGCGGACATTGTGCCAACCTCCTTTTCGCCCATCACCATTATATCAGACGGCCACGTCTTCGTCTCCGGAATTTTGGGTGGTGGGGCAATGTAATCGTTGAGTCTTACAAGGGAACCATTCTTTCCATGTCACTGCCAGGAGCGAAACGACGAAGCAGTCCGAACGCACATTCAAGGACGTGCGGCTCCCGTGGGGCACTTCGCCGCCTGCCGAAAATGACAACAGGGCATGTCCGAATATTCACGTTGTGGTGTACTCGCGGGGAAATATCGGGGAACATATTACTCCTTTACGTGACATGTATTGCGAATGGGTAATTTGTTCCCAATATAAGCAAGAAGGCACCGTGAACGCAGCCGATACTGCACGGAACGTGGATTGAACAAACGATTTCAAAACAGGAGGGCACCTCGTACCAAAGGGGATACGCATGAACAGGGACGCACTGAACGAAAAATTCCAAGCCCTGGTAGCTGCTCACGGGAACAACTGGAAGCGGATTGTCGAAGAATTGTCAGAGGCAAACATTCCGCATCCCAAAGGCAAGCAGTGGACCCGGGACAACACTCGAACCTACTATCGCTCCATCAAACAACAGCCTGAGCCCCCGTCACCCGTGCAATCTCTCCCTGAATGGCTCGATGATTCGGCGGTACTCGATTTGCGGACCATGCTGGAATGGTGGCGAACCAAAAAAGACGAATCCCTGATCCTTCTGCCGGGCCGACCGGTATTCAAGGGGCGACGAAAGAACACGGGAGTTCATTGTAACGAGGTTATTCTGTATCGTGCCGTGGAAAAACTCAAGAAGGACAAGGTACGAACCGGTGGATCGTTGTCCCTGCTCGTAGAGTATCTCTTATGGGAATACATCGGCCGGCCCCCGGACGTGCTCGAACCCGTGCCTAACGAGAAACCCGATGCCTGGAGCGTCCTGCATGCGGCCAAGGCCGCTGACTATGAAGATTGACGTACCTGTTCATTAGGGAGAAAGGGGCCTGCCGTAGGACCGCTCAGGAATAGAAAAAACAAGCTTTTTCAACACGGTGACGACTGTTTTGCTTCCGTCGCACCTTTTGAGAGGCTATAGTGAGATCTCTTTGGGGTCCCGGGAGGCATCCTTTGACCGGGTACCGGGCCAAATAACCCCGAAATGGGCAAACCGCCGAATAATATCCGGGGTAATCCGGATGTGTTTACTATTTTTTTGAGGAGATGCTTCTGCAATCGATTGTATCCTGGACAGGAGGAGCGCAAATGGCTCGTTCGGAAATCTGGAAAGACAAGCTGGTGCTGGCAGTGGACGATGAGCCAGACGTACTGGAAACCATCCAAGAACTGCTTTCCCAATGCCCTGGTGTCACCTTGCATACAGCCCTGTCGTTTGAAATCGGCAGGGAACTCCTGGTCTCTTATACATACGATCTGGTTATCCTCGACATCATGGGGGTCAGGGGGTTCGATTTGCTACAGATCGCTTGTGCAGCAAAATTGCCGGCTGTCATGCTCACAGCACATGCCGTGAATCCAGAGGCGCTTAAGAAATCCATTGAACTCGGCGCAAGGGCTTATTTACCGAAAGATCTCCTCCAGTCTTTGGTTCCGTTTTTGGAAGACGTTCTGAAACTGAGTTACCAATCGGTCTGGAGAAGAACTCTTGACCAACTCTCGTCCTTGTTTGAAGAGCGGTTCGGTTCGGATTGGAGAAAATCGGAAGAAGAATTCTGGAAGGAATTTCAGAAGACTCTCACTTTGGACAAAGCTACCATTATCAAGTGACATGGAATGATGAGAAGTGCGACCGGGGTTGCCGGAGCGGAGGCGCCCTCAAGGTGCGTGCCAGGCTACGGCACGCAACCGGTGTGTTGATGGCGCAGGCCCCCAACATGACCGCAAGTCCCATTAAGGACAAGGTCTTCGCAGAAGTTGTGCTCCATGACGAGAGAGGTAACACAGTCGCACCGGAGCGGTGGAATTGTGACCTGAAACAGGGGAATTGCATTCTACAGCAGTTCTCGAACATATCGGATTCGTTCATGACGCTCGCCCGCATTCGAACGATCCATTCATGTCTTTGCCAGGAGTGGAACAACGAAGTAATCTCTGTTTTGGTTAATTGCAGATTGCTTCGGGCTTCGTCCTCGCAATGGCAGTCTTCGAATCTTTTCGCGTAATCAAAACCGACACCAATTTTGAGAATCCCAATAAAGGCGGTGCCGAAAGACTAGGAGAAGACGGACAATCCACGTCCCCTTGCTCCCACGACAGTCGGCAAAATTTCCGGCCGATTCGTCCAGCCGATCCCAAAGGTTCCCGAAGGAAGGTTTGACGGGTCCGCGTTGTCCGAAATGTGGGAACTCCCGGGTGCGGCGCCCATTCAAACGGACAACATGTTCGGCAACGGCCATAACTCTTTGGCTAATCGTAACTAACTAATTAATCTGTAGGTTTTTGTCTCCAGTTGTGAGATAATGCGACCTTCGGCTCCTAACTACCGAATATCCCTTTGTTCGAGAGAACTTGTCATGAGCGACGAAGCTAGAACCAGAGATCAACTCATCAATGAATTGAATGATATGCGCCGAAAAGTCAAGGACTTGGAATCCCGATTGAGGCAAGTGGCTGAGCCTTCCGCGCAATGGGGGACCCAACATGAAAAGCTCCGGGACGAAATAGAGAAAAGAACTCACCTTGAACGGGAGCTTGGGGACACCGATAGGCTCTATCGGACTCTCGTGGAAACCGCGAAAGACATTACTTGGACTGTAGACCTGAATCTGCGATACACGTACGTAAGCCCTTCCGTGACGGAGGTTCTTGGCTATTCCGTTGAGGAAATCATGGCCTTGCGGCCCTTGGACGGACTCACTCCTGACTCGCGAGAAAGGGTTATGAAAGCTTTTCAGGAAGAGCTGGCGTGGGAGACAGCTGGTCCCAGGGAGAAATACGCGTCTCGAACAGAAGAGATAGAGCGATACCACAAGGACGGTTCCACCCATTGGGAGGAAATCACCACGACGTTTCTCAGGGATAACCAGCGCAGGCCGATCGGAATCCTGGGCATATCGCACGACATTACCGGGCGCAAGAGCATGGAGGCGGACTTGCGCAAGGTTCGGGATGAACTCGAACAGAGAGTTGAGGAACGGGCTGGTGAATTGCTACGCGCAAATGCCCGACTCCAAGAGGAAATCCGTGAAAGAAAGCAGGCGGAGGATGCTCTGCGAGAGAGTGAGCAACGGTTGGAGCTTGCGCTGAACGGAGCTGATCTTGGCTTATGGGATTGGTACGTTCAGACCGACCAGACCGTCATCAACAGAAGGACCGCAGAGATTGTGGGCTACGAATTGGATGAAGTTGAAACGCGTTTTGGTTTTTGGGAAGGTCTCGTGCATCCAAAGGATAGGCTCCGAGCCGTGAATACCGTGCAAGCGTACCTTGAAGGCCGCACCGATCATTACGAAGATGAATATCGTGTCAAGGCCAAGTCCGGAGAATGGAAGTGGATTTTCTCACGGGGCAAGGTTGTCGAACGCGACCTGGAGGGTAAGCCGCTCCGAATGGCAGGAACGTATCGGGACATCACCGTACGCAAGCGGGCAGAGGAGGTGCTCCGTGAGAGCGAGCAGAGGTATCGAGCGGTTGTTGACAATATCCAAGTAGGGATTTCGTTGCTGGATTCTCATATGGAGATCGTTGATGTCAACAGGGCCTTTAAGGAATATTTTCCGCATGTTCGACCGGGGACTGGGCAGATCTGTTATGAGCAGTACAACGATCCTCCAAGATCACAACCTTGCTCATACTGTCCCTGTGTCCGTACCCTCCAGGACGGCAAAGTGCACGAGGCCGTCACCGAGACGCCGACCGGTTCGGAAATTAGGTACTATCACCTCGTATCGTCGCCAATCAAGGATGCAAACGGTCGAGTTCTATACGTCATTGAGCTGACCGAGGACATAACGGACAGAAAGCGTGCGGAAGAGGCGCTTCGTCTGAGCGAGGAGCGGTACAGACGAATGTTTGAAGATGCCCCCTTGATGTATGTCATCACTAGGAATGAAGGAGGCGTACCACTCATCAGCAACTGCAACGAACTGTTTCTGAGTTCAGTGGGTTACACGCGGGAAGCAGTGGTGGGGCAGCGTTTGGCGGCCTTCTACTCTCCCGAGTCACGCGCGGAGATGCTCGAACGTGGTGGTTACACACGGGCCCTGGCGGGAGAATTCTTCATCGGCGAACGACAACTGTTGACACGGGATGGCAGACTCATCCCGACTCTTTTATATACCGCGACTGAAGAAGACCATTCCGGACAGGTAATCGGTACGCGGGCCATGTTTGTGGATATTAGCGAGCACAAGAAGGCTGAGCAGGCACTGCGTGAAAGTGAAGAACGTTTCAAGCAGGTTGCCGAAAACGCAGGCGAGTGGATCTGGGAAGTGGACGCAGACGGTGTGTACCGGTACTGCAATTCCGCGGTGAAAAACATTCTCGGATACTCACCCGATGAACTGGTTGGAAAGAGGCATTTTTATGACTTGTTTGCGCCTGATGTGAGAGAAGGCCTCAAAGAACAGGCACTTGTCGCATTCGGGCGCAAAGAAACGTTGCGCAATGTTGTTATTCCAAACGTTCACAAAAACGGGGAAATAAGACTTCTCGAAACCAGCGGTTCCCCGGTCCAGGACAGTGAAGGAAATTTCCTCGGTTATCGAGGCGCGCAAACGAACATTACTGACCGCAAGAAAGCAGAGGACGCCCTAAGGTCTGAAAGGGAACAGCTTCTCTCAATTTTCGAGAGCATAAATGAGGTGATCCTGGTAATCGACCCGCGAACCTATGAAATCTTGTTCGCGAACAAGTTCGCTGAAGATTTGTTTGGGAAAAATCTTATTGGTGGCACGTGCTACGAGAAGTTGAATGGCTTGGACAGCCCTTGCGGACATTGTGCTATGGACAGGGTTATGGAATTGCAGGGCAAACCGTATAAGTGGGAGTATCACAACCTCGTATTGGACAAGGATTTCCTTGCAACGGACAGAATGATAAGGTGGTCTGATGGTAGCGAGGTGAAATTTCAAATTGCCATAGATATCACAGAACGCAATATAGCAGCGCAGGAGAAAGAAAGCCTCAGAACGCAGCTTCTCCAAGCCCAAAAGATGGAGGCCATTGGAACTCTCGCTGGGGGAATTGCACACGATTTCAACAACCTCTTGCAGATTACTCTGGGGTATTCAGAGCTGCTGCTGGATGATAAAGCCCAAGAAGATCCAGAATACGCAGATCTCAAGAAGATTCATCAAGCAGCTCGCAGCGGGGCTGAACTGGTTCGAAACCTTCTGACCTTCAGCAGGAAAGCTGAACCCGAGCCGGTTCCCATGAGCCTGAACAATGAGATTAGGCATGTGGAAAAACTCTTGCGTCGTACCATTCCAAGGATGATCGACATTCGATTGGACCTCACGGACGACATTGAAAGGATAAACGCAGACCGGGCCCAGATTGAGCAGATCGTCATGAATCTTGCAGTGAATGCGAGAGATGCGATGGGCGGAGAAGGCTCTTTGGTGATACGAACAGAAAACGTGACCCTGGACGAGGAATACTGCGAGTTCAACGTTGAAGCCAAACCGGGATACTACGTGTTGTTATCAGTCTCCGATACCGGACGGGGAATGGACAGGGCAACTCTGCAACACATTTTCGAGCCATTCTTCACGACCAAAGAGTTGGGGAGGGGTACCGGTTTGGGGCTGGCCATGGTGTACGGAATCGTCAAACAGCATGGCGGACACCTCACCTGTCACAGTGAGGTGGGACGGGGAACCACTTTCAGGATATACCTACCGGCATTAGAGGAAGAAACGGAACCCGACGTGGAATCATCAGGGCCGATGCCTGCCTTCGGAACCGAAACCGTCCTGTTGGTTGACGATGAAGAATTGGTTCGTGAGCTGGGAGAGCGGATTCTCACACGAAGCGGCTATACGGTCCTTGTTGCGCTTAACGGTGAACAAGCCCTGGAGGTGTACGGCAGAGAGAAAGATCATGTTGCGCTGGTCATTCTCGATCTCATCATGCCAACCATGGGCGGCAAAGATTGCTTGAAGAAAATCCTCCAGATCGATCCCAGGGCTCGAGTGCTCATTGCCAGCGGCTATTCCGCCGACGCTTCCACCAAAGAATGTGCAGAGCTGGGCGCAAAGGGATTTGTAGCCAAACCGTTCAGATTCAAGGAACTGCTGAAGCAGGTCCGCAAGACTTTGGACCAAGGCTGATTTTCAGAGGCAATGTTTCCAGGTGCTATACAATCACGGGTGGCGCCGGCGCAAGACCCGAGCATGAGTCCTTGTCTCGGAGTACGGACTTCGACATCCCAAAAGCATTAGATTGAAGAAGGGGTGCGCTGTGGGAGAAGCGTCCGGGATTCGCTTCGGGGTGCTTGGGACGGCGAGAGCAATGACATGGTCTCGCCATGCCGAACACGAAACAGGGGACGAGATAGGACTCGTTTGGAGGAGGGACCAAGATGCAATGCTTGATGGACCACATTGTCTTGAACGTTGACGACGACGAGAATATGATCAGCTTTTATGCCAGTGTGCTTATGTTTCCAACGGAACGTGTGGACGAATACCGTGCCGGGACGGTGCCATTCCCGTCTGTGCGTCTCAATGCGGACACAATCATCGACCTGTTTCCGAAAAAAATGTGGCAGAAAAACGCTCGGGCGGGAGAAGGCCACGAGAATTTGAACCACTTCTGCATCGCATTAAGCAAAGATGCCTGGCAGGAACTCGTGGAACGACTCCAAGCGCACGCCGTTCCGATAGACGAGGGTCCTGTTCAGCGTTGGGGTGCGCATGGCACAGGCACCTCGGTTTATTTTCGCGATCCGGAAGGCAATCTTATAGAAGCGAGGTATTACGAGGGGTACAACAGTTCAGAGTAATGTCTCCTAAGCTCCTGAAAGGCAGAAAATATGATGCAACCATCACCGAATCCTTGCAGCGAAGGCAGGGTTCTCGACGCTGACAGCGATCTGGAGAAGTACTGCTCCCTGGCCATCCAAGCAGGGGCGACGCATGCCAAACAGATCCATCCGAGCACCGTGGTCACTGCGCCGTGGGTTCGATTGAAATGCCAATTTGGCTGTCCGGGGTACGGCAGGGGGCACTGCTGTCCACCTCACACTCCCACTTCGGACGAAACGAGAGCGATCCTGGATTGCTATCGCAGGGCGATTCTGTTTCACAGGGAAGTCCCGGCCATGGAGGGAAAAGAAAAGGACTACCAAAAATATTTGGACACGCTGGTCGAACTGGAAGGTGAGCTGTTCAAGGATCAATATTATAGGGCGTTTCTTTTGCTGGCGGGACCTTGCCGACAGTGCAAGAAATGTGGGGCTGTCGAGGGGAAACCGTGTGCTTCCCCGTGGAAAGCCAGACCTTCTATGGAAGGTTGTGGAATTGATGTCTATCAGACGGTCCGCAACAATGGCTTTCCTATTCAAACGCTTCGCGAACGAACCGAAACGGGGCACAGGTACTGTTTGATGATGGTCGATTAGGGCCACCAGCCGGGGCGTGGCGTGCTCGCGGAACTATGTTCTTCTACGAATGCGCTTTCAAAAAAGTAAGATTGGGCGGGACCCTCTTTATAAAGAGTGTCCCGCCCAAACCCCCTCCCAGAGACTTCTATCATGCGCTGGTGCCTGCATTTCCGTTGAGGGAATGCAGGCACCGGCGAGTGCTAAAAGTTCTTGAGGTGGAGTTCGTGGAGGAACGTCATACAAGAAGTTCCTCCACGATTACAAGTAATTGAAAGCGCAACGGTATTAGAAGACTTTCCATCGTGCGCGCTCCCGAGCGATGGTTCTGTACGAACCTTACGCGGAGTTGACAACCGTACCGAGTACGCGGTCAAGATTTTGAGGACCGCTACAGAATTCACCTTTAAGCAAAACCGGCCAGGACACATCCGGGGCGAGGACCAATTGAGACGGGATTGTTGCAGCGCTCGGCTGAGAGATTGACAGTCTGTACTATTGCGGTTCGCGACACCCGTCGGTATGATTTATGTTGGTCGACCGCAGTGGTTCAAAACCGGGAAGACATTTGTCCAGGCCGATAAACAGGGATGATACCGAGAGGCCGTCATGGGGGCGCTTCTGATCGTAACGTGTATTGTTGCTTTCCTAGCGTATTGCACGTGGAAGAAAGGGCGGACCGGCAAGCCCCGGGCCCCGGGGGGAAACGAGAGCGCTGCAAGCAGTCTCATTCCTCATGGTTCGGCAAAGGGCTGCTATGATCGTCGGTCCAGGCGTCCAGATCCTCAAGCGACGGCGACCACAAGAACAATCCCGATGGATACTGAGCGGAAAGCGACAATCCGGGCATTGAAGAGCCATCTCCTTCCAGCCGAGATTCTTGCCGAACCATTGGCGCAGGGATACGCAACAATGGAAGATGCACTTAGGAGGCGTTATCCATTGATTCCGTTCCATTTTCCGCCCATGGAGCAACAGATTGACGATTATGCGGCCGCGGGAGAATACTTGTCGCGATCCGGCCTGATTCCAAGTCATGAGACATTGACACCGCAACAAATCTTACGCGGACTTCTTTCTGGTTTCAGGGATAGTGCTCTTGATTCCTACTTTGCTCATCGTCCGGACTTTTCCAGTCACGCGCCAATTCCCAAGGGGGTCGGTACCTCATCGTTTTGGTTAAGAGAAGGAAACAACAGGATGACTGAGCCTGGAATCGGTGTTCCTCCGGACTGGGCCGAGAGGAAATGGGTTGTGTATTGTCGTGACCAGAGGTGTTGCCGCTATTGCGGAAGGGCGCTGACTGTAGATGAATTCCACGTGCACCACATACCTGAGAAAACCATGGCGGGAAATCATCAGCTGGATAATCTCGTTACACTCTGCAGCTCCTGCCACTCACTGATGCCCGGCCACACAATGGATTTGATAAAACCGAGATCTCGTTCACGTAAGGGAAGGCGAATTCCTGCGGCACGTGTGAAGAAAAGAGAAATAGAGGAATGGACGCAGGGCATTTTGCATAAGACCGTCCGGTCCCTCGCGGTTCAACATAAACTGCCTGTTCCCAAAAAGCGTCAAGAGCCGAACAGTTATCTTAGATGAAGCCGAGTATGACTCAAATGAGTTTGCTTCGGTGCCAGTGCTTATAAATTGCCGTGAATGGTCTGGTTCATTGGGCACCGGAGGTGCGAGGGGGGGCGAGATGGTTATAGCAGTTTTCGAAAATTCTGTGGGACTCGTTCACAATGCTCACCCCTATTCCGATGATCCAATCATGTCATTGCGATGAGTGGAGTTTATCGGAGAATATGCCATTTGACCACATTTGGGAACTTCACCGGGAGACCTCCCAAAATCTGGTGGACAACAACTGGCCAGTGCGATAAAGAGGGGACCATCGCACCACGTCAGCAAGTGACGGACGCCCCGCGGCCACGGGAAAGAGCTGGAACAGGTCATACATCAATGCCCTGGTTCGTATATATCCTTCGATGCTCGGACAACAGTCTGTATTGTGGGACTACCACAGACCTGGAGGGACGCCTTAAGGCACACAACAGCAGGATCGGAGCCCGTTACACTCGGTCAAGATCGCCTGTGAAGCTGGTGTGGCATGCGCAGGCACCAAGCAAATCGGACGCGTTCAAAGAAGAATTCAGGATCAAACGGCTGCACAAAGCCGAAAAGGAGATTCTCGTCAGCTGTACACAAGGCGGAGAACCCGAATACTCAAATCTGGTAGGAGGTATCACGATGACAAAGGCGGAACTCGTATCTAAACTGGCCGAGGAAACAAAGGTTACCAAAAAGGTGGCCGCAACCATGCTGGACACGCTGGTGAAGACGCTTCAGACAGGGCTCAAGGGTGGCGGCAAAATACGTATCGACGGGCTGGGCACCTTTGCCGTTGCCGACCGTAAGGCCCGCAATGGTGTGAATCCTCAAACCAAGGCTAAGATCAAGATTCCGGCTACCAAGGCGCCCGTGTTTCGAGCAGCCAAGGCACTGAAAGAAGCTGTGAAACCGGTACCGAAAAAGGCTGGGAAAAAGAGCAAGGGATAGAACACTGCTGAATGCTTTAATCGGATTCGTTTCCGTGACGTAGTCCGGGGCATGGACGCATTCGCTCAATTCAACCGTGTCGGCTGAGAAACACATGGGAGGTCACGATGAGCAATCCTCTCGATCCGGTGCGGATCGCTTTCGACAAGGCAATAGGTCCTCATCGAAAGAGGCAGAAGCTGGTTACGGAATTGAAGGAAACGGACGTCGGCAAAGCCCGTAGAGCTCAGCTCGTGACGGAAACGGCTGAACTTGATGCGGAGTGGCTCGAAGCTCTGGTGAGTCTTTGGAAGGCGATGGACCAATGTTCGGTTCTCCGAGAAAAGGTGGGATCTTGAGGGTGCTCAGCTCGCGATGATGGAATAACCCTGCAATCTGAAAACTTCTTCTTCAACGCGCGATGCACATGGCTCGCTTGCGTGAAGGTCTCCTGCGCCCCTCCCGCGGATTCCATCGAGCAGCTGCCAAGAGTTCCGGCCGATTCGACCAGCCCATGTCAGGGGTTGCGGAGCGAAGCTTTGACGGCTCTGCGTTGTGCGAAGCGCGGGAATTCCCGAGGTCCGCGGCTACAAGGCCCGGCAAAATAGGAGCGTTCCAGGTCGATGAGGCGCTTCTTGGTGTCCAGGCCGCCGCCGAAACCGGTCAAGGAGCCGTCGCTGCCTATACATCTATGGCACGGTATAACGATGGGTATAGGGTTTCTTCCGTTGGCCGCACCAACGGCCCGGACCGCCTTGGGGTTGCCAATAGCTTCG
>DATHCX010000189.1:0-21209 GCA_035319325.1 Desulfomonilaceae bacterium | reverse complement strand
CAGCACGAGCATGACGTCCACCAGGGGCGTCACGTTGATCTCCGACATGGCGGCCTTCTTGTTGGAACTCATACTGAATGCCATGACTAATCCTCTCGGGTTCTGCTTATTCTACAGAGTGATGGCATCCTATTTCCTTTTCCAATAAATGCGCTCGATGATATTGACCAGTTCCGACGAAAAATTGTCCATCTCAGTGGAAATATTATTGATACGCCCCAGAAAGTAGTTGTAGAAGATGACTGCGGGGATGGCGGCGGCTAATCCTGCCGCTGTGGCAATGAGTGCCTCGGCGATTCCTGGAGCCACTACCGCAAGAGATGCGCTTTTCATGACTCCGATTCTGCGAAACGCTTCCATGATGCCCCACACCGTTCCGAAGAGTCCGATGAAAGGCGCTGACGAGCCTGTAGTTGCGAGAAAATTCACACCTCTCTCGAGGCGCGATGTCTCGGCGGCCACAGCTTGCTGCAGGGACCGGATAATGTTGTCCATGGCAGTTCTCTCGTATTCAGGCTCTTGACCCGCGTCCGCAGAGCTTTGAGCAGCTGCCTGTTGGATACGTGAGATGCGGTTCAATTCCGCGTAACCTGCCTTGAAGACCTGGGCCAGCGGACTGAACGTGAATTGCTTCGCTTCGGCATAGAGCAAAGAGAATTTACGCGATTCCCGAAAGGCATCGAAAAAAAGTTGGGTATGCTTCCGAGCACGAGACAGGGTGATGGCTTTCGTGAGTATGATTCCCCAGCAGATCACCGAAAACAAGAGCAGCAGGGCCATGACTCCCTTTACAACCCATCCTGCTCCCATGATGATTGCCCACATGCTCTGATCGTTGACTGCCTGTACCGGCAAGGCCGTGGCAAGAGCCTCGGTCATTGGTAGTTACTCCTTTCGTCTGATCACCAGTTTACTTAGTCCATATGAGACCCTAAGTCAAGTTTTTCGCTTTTTACCAGGCGTTAGACAAAAAAGCTGAAGTTGATTCACGGTTCTTCTCTTCATCAGAAGGTACCGGAAGCAATCCGGATCAACTCGGTTGAAAACCGGAAGATGGCAAGAGCTTCTCAACTATGGTTCTTGTAACACGTGCAGTATTACTGAAAATTACGAAGGCACCATGATCGAAAATACACGCTTTCAAAGCTTGCGTTTGGATCTTCAAAACTTAGGGTTGGAACTAAAGACATTCTATCAAGGATATTGTTCCAGCCCTAGAAATTTCCAGAACAAAGGTCCTGATCATACGTGTAAATTACCTTGACATTTATGTTGAATTTGTTGTATTTTTTTAGGAAAAATTTCGCGAGGTCACCATGCCCTATCGGATTGTAGTGGCTGACAAGGATCCTCGAAGTCAAGAGGCAGTCAGGCGCTTTCTTCCGCAAGATAATGAATATATCGGAGTTTCCAGCTCAGCTGAGCTCAAGCAATCCATCAAGGATGAAAGACCCGATCTGATCATCCTCAATGCGGTCCTTGCGGATTCCCCGAATTGGGGCGCCGTCCAGCGAGTGGTGAAAGGAATCAAGGGAAGCCGGGACTATGGGGATATTCCCGTTCTCCTCATGACTGGCGATCCGGGAAGCCCGTTACCGACGGAGGTCTCGGGTGCCGGGGCAGACGGTTACCTGGCGAAGCCCATTGACGCGACCACGCTCAAGCAGGCGGTGGAATCTCTTCTCGGCGTCTCGGAGCCTACTCTGGGCGATGAAGAGATCATGATCGATTTTACGGATGACGACTCCGGCGACATGACCGAGGAATTACTCGCCATGTCAAATGTTGCCCTTGATTCGGAGGAGCCCTCCACGGATGTGGGGGATACGGTGGAAATCGATACGGGAACTCTGGTGGCCGAACTCGATCATTCCGGTGACGTGGCCGGAGAAGACACGTATGAAGACACGGTTCGGCTCAATCTTGAAGATATGGGTTTGGAAGACGATCTGGATGAGAGCACATCCTTCGAGCCGACGATTGAACTCGTGGCGGACATTCCTGCAGATTTCGGTCCTTCGGGGGACGCGGCAGACGTAGAAGCTGTTGATATAGATCTGGACGACGACGAGCCCCTTCCCGATTTTTCTGTGACGAAGGACGTTGCTGCGCCGGCCTCGGCCAAAGACTCCGTAACGGTGGATATGGATGTGGATGAGCTGGGCCTGGAACTGGATACTGAAGAGCCGATGGAAGGAATTTCTCAAGAGATTGAGCAAATTGATGCAGACGACACTGAGATCGGCCAAATATTGGAAATTCAGGAGCCTTCCCAGGTTCTCATGTCCAAGGATCTGGATTTAGATAGCAATCTTATCGCCAAAGAACCCACGAGCGAAATCGATATCATTGATTTAGAGGATGATACGGAAATCAGGGATATGGATATCGAGGAGTTGGAATCCGTCCAACTGAGATCGGATTCCGTGGGATTCGATCTCGAAGATACGGTCCCGGTGGAAGCCGAAGAAATGGAGCAGCTCGCAGGAGAGGACCTGACGGAAATCGATCTGGAAGAAACCGAATCTGAAGACGTGCCCCCCCTGGAAATCGAGTCTCCTATTGAGGCTGCCACACCGTACGAATCGGACGAGCTTCAGCTGGACGAAGTTGGCGAAGAGGAAATTACCACGCAGGAGTTTTTCGGAGAAGAGTTGCCCACTGAAGAGTTTCCCACTGAAAAATATCCTGATGACAGGACCAGGGAGCACGTTCTGATGGAGCATGAGATCGATCTCGAGCACGCTGCAGCGCCCGATGAAATTGCTCTCGCTCCTGAACCCAGCTCTCAAGAAACTCCTTTCGATGAAATGACGTTGGATGGAGGCATCGGGGAAGAAGCCCTTTTTGACCAGACGGATGAAGAAGAACCGATGCTGGAAGTGACCGAAGACATTTCGTTTGACGAGATCACCTTCGACACGGAAGAGGATACCACCGCCCGGGCATCCGAGGCACCACCTGCCAAGACGGAAGAACGGACGGGAATTTCCGCTGCGGAGGCGGTGGTCGGGGCCGCAGCCGTTGCGGCAGCTGCCGTAGTAGGGGGCGCAGCGCTCAAAGGTTTTACGAAACAACCGGAAGCGGCCTCCATTCCGACTCATGCCCCGGTCACACCGGTCCAGATGCCCGTTGCTCCGCCTGCAACGCATCCCGAAGTGGAATCGCCTCACGTGGCTGCTCAGGCAGCGCTACCGACGCCTCAGGTTCAAGTCCCCGGGTTCTCTCGTGAAGAGATGAAGGAGCTGATGAACGAGGTGCTTGGTGCTCACCTGAAGGAAATGTCCGCAGGGAAACTCGGTCTGACGGATACCGTGCAGTCGGCTTTGCGGGATGAGCTACAAAAGACGGAGCTCTCAGAAACGGTCCGCCAGATTGTGCAAAGTGCTCTGCCTTCCAAACAGGAGATTCTGGATGGTGTGCTTCAGAACATTTCTCACGTCTTCCCCAATCGGGACGAGGTGTTCGGCCGCGTCGACGATTCAATAAACGGAATGTTGCCGGGCAAGGAAGCCCTTTCCGAGCGCATAGACGAGGCAATGCGGAGGATCCTCCCCTCCCGGGAGGAAATCGACGGACGGGTGGACAGGGCGATCGAGGCGTTGCCGAGTCACGATGCGGTGATGGAGCGCGTTGAAAATGCCCTGAAAGTTATTCCTTCAAAGGAAGAAATGGACAGGCGTTTCCAGGATGCTCTCGGTTCGCTGCCCACTCCTGAGGCGGTGCTCGACCGTATCGATCAGGCCCTGAAGTCCATTCCCAAACCCGAAGAGATCGAGGCTCGATTCGAAACGGCACTCAAATCGCTCCCGAATTCAGACGCAATATTGGAACGAGTGGACCAGGCTCTAAGAGCCATTCCCACGGCAGAAGAAGTAAACGGGCGTTTCGAAGCCGTCCTGGGATCATTTCCGGACGCGGACGCCGTGTACGGAAAGATTGACGATGCGCTGGCAGGGATACCTTCTCAGGAGCACATCCATGGCAAGATTGAAGAAGCGCTGGCAGGACTTCCCAGCCGCGAAGTGATATTGGATCGCGTCGACGCGGCGCTCCAGGCTATTCCCACAGAGCAGTCCCTGAACACGCGTTTTGAGGAGTTGCTCTCAGCCTTACCCGCACCCGAGGTGCTGCTCCAACGGATTGATTCCGCGCTGTCGGCAGTCCCCACCAAGGAAGAAATTCAGTATCGCTTCGACCAGATCATAACGGCGTTGCCGGAGCCCGGAACCATTCTGGAGCGCATTGATTCATCCCTCAAGGCCATACCGACCGGCGCTGAAATCGATGCCCGATTCAAAGAAGCCATATCCGCCCTACCCTCGCCCGACGAGGTGAATCAAAAATTCGATGCTGCTCTTGAAGCGATTCCCTCTCGCACCTTCATGAAAGAACAGCTCGATTCCCATCTCAGGGTCGCCATTTCGCCTGAGCTGGTTGCCGAACGGCTGGATACGGCTCTCCGGGGAATACCGTCTCAAGAATACATACGGATGCGACTGGATACCGCATTCGGAGCGTTTCCGTCACCGGATATGATCAACGAACGCTTGAACAACGCTCTCAAGGCCGTCCCGTCTCAACCCGCCGTTGAAGCGAGAATCGATGCTGCGTTGGCGGGTTTGCCCGGAAACCAGGCGATCATGGAACGAATCGATTCCGCTCTGGGGGGCCTGCCGGGTTCAGAGGCGTTCCTGGGTCTTGTTGAAGAGCGGCTGGGTGCCATGATACCGGATAGAGAGGATGTCCAACAAGCCTTCCGGACCCTCCTGGAAACGAGAATAGAGCAGGTGATTTCCCAGGCCGACTTGAAGGAATCGATAGTGCGGTTGTTGCCCGACACAGAGAATATACTGGGCACCATCGTGACAGCTCTGCCGGAAAAGGAGCGCTTCCAGGAAGCACTCACCCAGAGCCTCACAGACGCCATCCGGAATTCCCTGCCGGAACGCACATGGCTGGAGAGCCTTTCCAGAGGCATGTTCGACGACCGGGCAAGAGGAATACTTCCCAAGAAAGAAGAAGTGGTGGAGTTGCTCAGGGAGGAGATTCGCTCGAAGCTGCTCGACACCGTAGAAAAGGCCATCAAAGCACAGATTGAGAAGATTACCACCGAGCTTCCCTGAACACAGCGCCTGTGCAAAACCGCCGATAAACGCCATTCGAATAGCGCTAATCATGACAGGGGCACCCAGCGGTGCCCCTGTTTGCGTCTGGCGGATGCTTCCGGGCTTTCACACAACCGGCACAGAGGTTTGCAAGGCCTCGCCGCCATGTGCGGGGATCGGCGTTACTGCAGGCTGTTGGCCGACATTCTGTACATGGGCTGGCAAGCGCATGGTGGTATGCCAGGGCAAATAGGGCGAAGCGCCACACAGGGCTGCGGACTTCATCGCTCTCTTGTCCTAAGAATTTCGTGACGGAGGAATCGGGAACGCTACTTTTCGAGTGCGGCAAGAATGGGGCAATTAGCGCACGGCAGAGTTCGAGAAGCGGCCATGTCCAGCTGTGATTTGGCATTGCGGGGCATCTTGCGCGTTCGTCTGTATATTTCGAGACAGGTCTCTCTGGTCCAGCGGCCTTTCAGGGGCTTGCATTCGATAAGTTCGTGAGCATCCAGCCAAGCTTGGGCGTCGGTATACACCATGTTTTTCTCCCTCGAAACCCCAACCATATTCCCGAGTTCCAGCCCAAAGGCTTTCATCAATAAAAAGAAAAAGAGAATTCATTGTTTAGTATACATGACTCATCAGGGAAGTCAAGAAACAATAAAATGGTAACGCTTTAGTTACTCGGGGGAAGTGCCTATCCTCTGTCATTGCGAGGAGTGAAACGACGAAGCAGTCTCGATAGTTAAAGGCGAGATTGCTTCGCTGCGCTCGCAATGACGATCTTTTCCCACTCGTAACTGAATGGATACATAAAATGTGATCCTTGAGTCTCACTAGGGAACCATCGTTTCCGTGTCAGTGCGAGGAGCGGAACGACGAAGCAGTCTCGCTATTCAATGGCTGAGATTGCTTTTCTTCGCTCGCAATGACAGCCTTTTTCACGCCCGTTACCGAACGGGCACACGAAATGTGAAAGACTTCGCGTATGCGCGGAAAAGTCACGCACAGGGTTCAAGATTTGTCGCTTGAGCAGCCTCCCCTTATGCAGCAGCGGTTACTCCATTCCAGCTGGAACCCATCCCACAATGTTCGCTTGTGAATGCAAATGAGTCTCGGGAGAGCAAGGCGGGACACCGCATAAACGGCGTCCCTGACAAGGAATGTTTGAGGACGGCCAATCACACGGGCAAACCGAGCGTCTGGAGCATGGTCTTCACTGCCACGTAGGAGGATGCATCCGAAGGTATTTTCAGCAGTGGTTCACCCTGGAGATCCAGGTTCACCAGCGTGTCGTCGAACGGAATCAGAGCTTCAGGCGGGTACGGGAGCCTTTCGATCTCCTTTCGGATGGTTTCGGACAGATCTTCGGAAGCCCCCTGAACCCGGCTGAGTACGAGATGCTTGTTATGAACCCTGCCGCCCAGTTCATCGATCAACTCCACAATACGGCCTATCGTGCGCAGGCTCCTGGGCGCGGGATCCGAAATGATAAACAAATGATCCACTTCCTGTTCTGTACGTCTGGAAAGATGCTCCATTCCCGCTTCATTATCTATGACAACGAATTTATAATTCGTTGTGAGCTTGCCGATGATTTCACGGAGTATGTTGTTGGCCATGCAGTAGCAACCCGGGCCTTCGGGTCGTCCCATGGACAGAAAATCCAGGTTCTTCGTCTCCTCCAGAGCGGCCTGAATCTGGTAATCCATAAATCTGTCGCGGGTCATGCCTCCGGGAATGTTTTCGCCTATTTTTCTCGTTTCCTCACGAACGCAACCAACGCTCTTGGGTTGTTTCACTCCGAGAACTTCGTGCAAGTTTGAATTCGAATCCGCATCTATGGCTAGAAGCGGTCTGTTCCCGGACTCCACCAGCGCCTTTATCATGAGAGCAGTGAACGAGGTTTTTCCGACTCCCCCTTTACCTGCAACTGCCAGCGTAGTACCCATGACAAGTCCTTTCATCCCAGATATTTGTGGAATTCTCGTTATTTCGATATCGCTATGTCAGCGATAACAATTCAGCGGATTTCCCAGCACGGTTCATCCTTTCAGCATTTCTTCGACAGACTCGGAATCCAGTTCCGACAACACGCCGTAGACTTTTTCCGTCATTTCAACGCTCAGGCCTGCGCAACCGCAGGCAGGCGTGATGAGCATGTTCCGCCTCAGGAGCGCGGGGTCAACTCCGAACTTCTCCAGTGTTGTAATCCCCTTTCGTATTCGCGTTACCGCGTCTCGGCCGGATTCTTCTTCAATACGCTCCGTGTTGGGAACCGCCCCCCAGGCAAGGACTCCGCCACGGGTCAAAAATTCCCTCACGTCCTTTGCATAGATCGCCACAGAGTCCAGATAATCAACTGCATCGAAGTTCAAAATGCGAGTGCCGGTCTCCATGAGCATGCCCCAATCCGTATTCCCACAGCAGTGAATTCCTGGCACTCCGCCCCTGTCCGCAACCATGGAGATCACTTCGTTCAGCGATTCGACCACATCGGCCTTGGATACGCCTATGTACGCCGATGAACCGTAAGCGCTCAAGCAAGGTTCATCGAAAAAGATAATGACGTTTTCGGCCAAAGGCTTGAGCAGTTCCAACACCCACGCTGCTTTCAGCCCCATTGCTTTCACCGCCACATCGCGAAAAACAGGGTCGTAAAATATCGGTCTCCCGTTCTGGTCCTGCACCGTGAGAGCGAAACTCAACGGACCGGTAATTTGCGCCTTCACGAATGGCAGTTTGCCCGAATGCTCGGCTAACCGCCCTCGAAAGGCATGGAGTCCTTTACCGTATTCCGGGCCTATGGCAAAAGCCTCTGATTTCCCGCCGTCCACAATCTCCAAATAGTCGTGATAAAAACGCTCAACTTCCTGCATCGGTTCGCCGGACGTGTCAAACCAATACCTCAGGTTTTCCAGGTCGACCTTGAACCGGGGTAACCCCTCAGTGCATTGAATCCACATCTGTTCTCTCGGGTCCCATCTGGAGAGCTGAGGCACATGGGGTGCTGCAGCCAGTGTTCTGAATATGAGCTCCACCGCCGCACCGCACTCAAGATGCGGAAGACTGCCCACCGCGGTTACCAGGACACGCGGCAATTCTGCGGATTCTCCATAATTTTCCATTACATTTCCTGAAGAAGTTTATTGGATGCATTGCCGGAACAGCTGGGTTCGTTGTAAAGTTAAATATCATCTCGATATATGTCAAGCAACCGTGGCTGGCCGGTACGCGTGGTACGTCCCTGTCGTGGCCTTCACCGAAAACCGTACTGAACGAATGCGAAGGAAAATGTCGAGTAAACAGATTCTTTGGGTACATCCCGCAAGTTACACTTACAGGTTGGATAAACCCGAGAACCTCCTTGAGACCATCTGGTGCGAGCGCCCTGGGTGGGGTTATCTCCGGCGCCGAGATCTGTGGATCAAGAAGGAGACATCGGCCCAGGAACTCCGCGCTGCGGGATTTCACGAGTTGCCGCCAGTGTCCGACGAAACGGCCTTTGTGTGTACGTTTTGCGGCATGCGCATTTCGTCCATTCCTGGATCTCTTGTCAACAAACACAAGGCCGAATGCAGCGGAGCGGGTGAGAACTGGCAGGCCCTGGAGGAGACCGTCATCAATGACGTGCGTATGCGAAAGTACGAGGCAAAGTTGGCAGAGGCAAGGCGCAGAGAGCAGGAAGAGCTTCTTGAATCCGAAAGACGAGAAAGACAGGATAAAATCAAGGAGGGCCTCGTTTCCCGCCAACTCCAGAAAGATCGCAAAAGAAGGCTGAAACAAGAGACCAAAGAAGAATGGAAGAACCGGTGAAACCCTGCCCCCAGCGCGTACAAAAAAAAGGGGACGTCTTGCGTCCCCGTGGATAAGGAGGAATTGGGTTTCACGTATATGGAGGGGAACCCATGACCCCTCTCCTACGATCAGAGCCGTTGCATAGGTCCCCAGCAACTCTCTGATTGGTCGGACGTCATTCGATCACGTCACCCGGTTACAGCATCAGTCTTATACGCTGTTCCCAGAATTCGTGAAATCATGCCATTGAAGGGACGTGGCTACCAAGTGGCACCGGTCCCATTCGAGTTACCACCGAACAGGGGCGAAAAGATTCCGGAAGCAAGGTCCCACATCGGGGAAGAAGCGCCTCCCGCATAGTACCCCGGCGCTGAAGCAACGGGTCCGCATTGCGGCACCGGAGGAGCACATGCAGCAGGCTGATATGGAGAGGCTCCGCACGTCGGTTGGCACGATACGGGTTTGCATTTCGTGATGGGAGCCGGAGCGCATATCGGAGGAGCGCACATTGGAGGTGCACAAACAGGGGGTCCGCACATTGGAGGTGCGCACGAGACAGGGGCGCAGGGAGGCGGTCCACATTTGGAACCAGATCCCCACGGGAGACCGACGGGAGCCGGGGCCAAAAGGCAGCTCATAATGAAAGCGGGACAGCCGATCACTGCACCGCAAATGTTCGCGCAAATTCCGAAGCATCCTGAGCCGAGCAAGCCCGATCCGCCCGAACCGCACGAGGGAGGCCCGCAGGTTTGTGGTGCACAGGACACGGGGGCGGGACCACAGGATGGTGGCATGCAAGCCGGAGGTCCACCTGCAATAACATGAGATATCGGAAAGATAATGGAGAGGGAGACAAGACACCACACGGCCGCGACTGATCTGAGCACCATACCATCCTCCTTTGGCTTAAATCCTTCATATATAACTTGAGCGGCGTAGCTCAGGTTAAGGCAACTAAATTTAGTCCCTTGTGGGACTTCACTGAGGGGTGGCTTTAACATGCTGATAGGGGCGTGTCAAGAAAAAATGCTTTATTGTTTGCTGTTATAAAAGAAAGATCTTGAACCATTCACTTGAAACGTTCATCCTATTGTTATAAAATATGTTTCAAGTTGAAGGCCCCCGCCTTCCGGTGTTCCCACGTCAACAGCCGGGCTGTGTGGACGAGGAAAACCTTATCTTTTCAGTCACGCATTCTCTGAAGAACCGAGAGGACTGCAGAGCAGATGAAAAAGCTTTTGTTTCTTACCGTCATTTGTGCTTTGGTTCCGCTTCACGCATTTGCGGATATGGACGCGGTAGAGCTGTACAATCAAGGGGTAGAAGCGTTGAAGCAGGAGCGTCTCGACGACGCCATCGCGTACTTCACCCGTTCCCTCCAGCTCGACCCCAGGGATCACCTGGCCTACAACAACAGGGGGGTCGCGTACAAGCGCAAAGACATGTACGATCAGGCGATCGAGGATTACAATCGCGCCCTTGACATCAGACCGGATTACGGATTTGCCCTGGCCAACCGGGGGACTGCACGATACCGAAAGGGAGATCTGGACGGAGCTTTGCAGGATCTCACTCTCGCTCTGAAGTATGGAAAAAGAGACTACGTAGCGCTGACAACCCTTGCCATGGTGCGCCGTGACAGAGGGGACCTGGATCAGGCGCTCAAGGACTTGAAACAGGCCATCAGTATCAACAAGAAGAATGCCCGGGCGTACCTTGCCCTAGGCGAACTGTATGAAAAGCAGAAGCATTATGACAAGGCTTTGGAAGCTTATTTCAAAGTAGCGGATCTTTCCTCGGGGAAAAAGCTTCCCGTCAACGTGGAGACCAAGATCAAGACCATTCGGAAGAGCTATGCCGAGCAATTACACAGAGAAGGACTGGAGAATTATCGGGAGGGCAAGGAGAAGCAGGCCGTCACCATTTGGACTCAGGCCTTGAAGGTGGATCCTGGCTTGGTTGCGGCTATGCGCGATCGAGGCTTGACATTCCACAAGACCGGTCAGCACAAGAAAGCCATAGAAGACTTCAGCGCCGCACTGGAAAAAGAGCCGGGAAATGCCGATTTCTATAGAATACGGGGCGACGCGTACTACAGACTCCACGAGATCGGTGCCGCTCTTGCCGATTACAACAGAGGCCTGGAAATCAATGCAGCGGATGCCATCGGCTACAACAACCGGGGATTGATCTATCACGAACGCAACGAATACGACCGCGCACTCGACGATTATTCCCGGGCCGTATCGCTGGATCCCACGAATCCCGTATTTTATGAAAACCGCGCCCTGGTTTACCTGGCTAAAGGTGAAAACCAGAAAGCAGCGACCGATTATCAGAAAGCCATGCAGTTAGTTGGGGACGAAAAGCACAAGGAAAGCCTTCTCGAGAAAATCTCAAAAACGAGCGGTTCACCGGTCATGCACTCAGCGGAGGAAGCAGGGACAAAGACGCCCGAGCTCTCGGAATCCCCGGTGCGCAAATCCGGCGCTCAAGAATAAGAAGCTTGCAAGCAGGTTTGCAGCGGCCTCGTCCGAGACGAGCGCTTCTTCGACAACACAAGAAGATCTGGGAGAGCACTCTTTACCAGGTCCCCCCTAATCTTCCTGTTCAAAAGCGAACTGGTATCATTTCTTCGCTGCGGCCTTAGCCACGGCTCGAAGAGTATCCATCTGAATTTCTTCTATGCTTGCCAACCCCGTGCGCGCAACACGGATGAGCGAGTTCATGCGGGACACCGAAAAGGGAGTTCCTTCTGCAGTAGCTTGCACTTCCACGAGTTTTCCTCGACCCGTCATCACCACGTTCATATCCACCTCGGCCGCGGAATCCTCATCATAGTCCAGATCGAGAAGAACCTGGTTTTCCACTATTCCGACACTCACCGCAGCCACCGAATCCAGGAGAGGCATCTGGTGGATGTGCCCCATTGCCTGCAGTGTGGTAAACGCGTTGTGGAGTGCTATCCATGCTGCGGTGATGGACGCGACGCGAGTCCCGCCGTCAGCTTGAATAACGTCACAGTCCACCGTGATGGTTTTTTCCCCGAATCCGGTGAGGTCAGTCACACACCGGAGAGATCGGCCGATCAATCTCTGAATTTCCAGGGTACGGCCACCTATTCTTCCGCCGCGCTCCCGCGGGGATCGGGTATGGGTCGACCTGGGAAGCATGGAATATTCAGCGGTAACCCAACCTCTGCCCATGTTTTTCAGGAATTGCGGGACCTTGTCTTCCACGGTCGCGGCGCAGAGAACCCGCGTTTTTCCGGCATCTATCAGTGCGGACCCTTCTGCATGATCGAGTATTCCACAGGAAATGTTCCACTGCCTCAGTTCGTCGAGTTTTCTTCCGGATGGTCGAGTCCATTTTTTCATGCTGTGCCTGCCGTCAAGAGACTTTAAGACTAGGAGTTAACATGGTGACAACACGCTGTGTCAAGACAAAGATGCGGCGATTGGTAATCATTCAGTTACTCGGGGGAAGTGCTTAACCTTTGTCATTGCGAGGAGTGAAACGACGAAGCAATCTCGATATTTAAAGGCAGAGATTGCTTCGCTGCGCTCGCAATGACAGCCTTTTCCCGTCCGTAACTGAGGCGTTACGGCGATTGTTTTGTTTTCGTTGCGGATAGTCCCCGGTGGGTGGGCCTTATACGCATCTGATTTTTTTTGCGGGTAAAAATGTGACAAGTGAGAATGTTATCGGGATTTATTATCATTCTGGCTTGAGCTTAATTATAGAACACTTTGATTTTCATTGACAAATAGAATACGTCGTAATACAACCCACCTGTCAGGAAGCAGTTTGTACGGAAAGCCCATGCACCTCTTGAAATCAATACAAAAAATGCCTAGAAATTCAAATGATGCTCCAACCCTTTCCCCTGCAGGTGATCCATCCAGACCGGATTGTATCCTCTTGACGGATGCTGAGGCCTTTCGGCGGCTGTTTACCGGCCGCTTCATGAGGCGGTCGCCAGGCAGAATCAGACGAATGGGGCTCTTGGACGAGTTTCTTCATCGCTCTTCTCTGTTGAAGGTCAAGGCCGACCTGGCGCGAGGGTTCGATGTTTCAGTAGTGTCCTATCCGGTTGCCATGGATCTCGCGGCCTGGGGAATCGTGGTGGATTGCGTGGGAAGAGTCTTCGAAGCCAAATCCGAAGAAGGCGGATTCGTGGAACTATCCTACCAGGGCGGATGCTGTCGCACACGAAAAGATTGGCAGCGTTATGTCGGTTCCCGGGAGCTGAACGAAGAGGACGGCATCAGGAATTTTTTCAATAAACTGCGGGTTTTGGTTGGCGGCAGAATCGTTCTTGCCGGAACGGTAGGCTTCGGTTTATGGGACGCCCTGTGGATGAGCTTCGACGTGCAAAGGGCCGTTCACATGTTGACTCACGACCCGAACTTCGCGCGGCGCGTGTTCCTGTACTGGAAAGAATTTCATATGAGCGCGGTTTGGGCCATGCTGGATGCAGGAGTCAAGCTGATATTCTTTCGCGAGAGCCCTGGGGGTTTTCCCGCGTCCGGGAACGTCGCTGCAGCGATCGATCCGTACATCAGAGAACATCTGCTGGAAATCACCGCGGCGGTGAAATCGCGCGGGGGCCGGATTTTTCTGGACTGCGATGCCAACGACATGCTGGAGACGGATTACCCGTTGGACTGGGGTTTCGACGGAATCGGACCGATGCTCTTCAGAGACGAAGAAGATCTACTCCTTGCGAGACAAAGTATAAGCCCGGAACTCATCCTCATCGGGTCCACCGCGATTCCCGCACAAAGGCAGTTTCTCGACGATCGACGAAAGTTGGGAAATTGTCCTGATGCCGTGGAAGATGAAACAAACGATTCGGCCATGGCGGAGTTCGCCTGTACCCGGAAGAGTGTCGACCTTGCTTCCTGAGGAAACGTGTGCTTATGAACTCTATTGAAACGTACAATTTCATCGATATATTCATTGTCGGCACACTGCTTATAACCTTTGTCCTGGGCACGTGGAAGGGATTTGTCCGTTCTCTTACCTCGCTTGCAAGCCTGGTCCTGGGCACTGCGGCGGCATTCAAATACTATCCGGTGGTTCAGCCTTATCTGAAAAAAGTTTCTTCTCTGGACCCGAACATCTCCATGATTCTCTCCGTGATCATCGTGTTCATTGGAGTGCAGGTCGTTTTTATTGTTGTTCGACGGATACTGGCCAAACTTTTGGACCTGACCAGGTTGACCTGGCTGGACAGAATTTTTGGTGCAGTCATGGGTGTCGCAGCCGGTTTTCTCGTGGTTGCGGCGGCTGTCCAGGGGCTTTTGATAGGAATCCCCGACTGGCCCATGATCAAGACGTCCAGACTCGTTCAGCCGGTTGATCGGCTTACCTGGAAAGGGCTGGAGTACGCGCCCAAGGAGGCACGGGATCAGGTGCAGTCGGTAATCACGAAATGGAAGGGAATTCAGGAGGTCGCGCCTGCGGCTCCACAGCGGCAAGCTGCTCCTTCGCAGAAGGCGACCACCCCTCCCCCCGGAATTGTCAAATGAGATCAGACGGCTATTCGCTGATCCAGGAGGATCTTATGAAGAGACCCCTCGTTTCTTTTTTTGTCATTCTTGTAGTGGGGCTTGTTTCAGGCTGCGCGTACTTTCAGAAGAAGGATGAGCCCCCTCCTCTTCCCGTCATAGAGGAAACCAAACCGCCTCTCAAGTTGAAGGGGGAATACTTCAAAGAATTTCCATGGTCCGATCTCGCCAAACCCCGCAAGGACGGAAATGACCCTGACACACGGACGTATACCGCACGGGAAGGCGATACGTTTCAAAGCATAGCAGAAAACGAAATGGGCGATCCCGCTCTCGGCGCTAAACTGGCTTCATTCAATGACGCGTCGGACATGACCAAACCGGCCGCAGGCGAAAAAATAGTAATTCCCAATCCTATTGTTGGCATGAGCAGCCAGATCGAAGTCAAGCACAAAGGCGAAAAACAGTACGGCCCTCCCGAACCCTTTGATACTGCATTGAAAAAAGGAGACGAATACAAGCTGAGGTTCGAATCCAACGACAACGGATACACGTACGTTTTCCGCCAAAGTCCCAAGGGATTGGAAATGCTGTATCCCGCGCAAGTGAAGAAGGGAAAGAGGAACAAGAAAGCCGAGCCGCTCATTCGGGATACCGGGAAAATCATGGCTCACGATCCCATTACCGTCCCTGCCGGCCCGAAAGGATTCGCGTATGACCCCAAGAGACCGGGTGACCAGGTATTCGTTTTCCTGTCCCTGCGCAAGATACCTGAATTGGAAGATCTGAAGGAAAAGACCAAGATCGGCGATAAAGACGTAGAGGAAATCATGCGCCGCGTCAAAGAAGGGGAGATCGTGACGGAAGGACCGGTCCGGGTTTTGAGAATAGCCGATCCGGCCGAGATTCTCGGTTTCAGCCTCAACCTGAACGGCTAGATACACGTTTTCTTACATCAGGTCGCACATGTTTGCCGCAGCAGATTGCTTCGCTTCGCTCGCAATGACACCGCTCGGGCCTGTCATTGCGAGGAGAGCATCGACGAAGCAATCTCTGCCTTTGAATATCCGGAATGCTTCGTCCAACGGGTGGAAAAGAATTTGACAGGAAAACCGTTTTGAATTTATACTATTCTTTTGTGGGGCTGTAGCTCAGTTGGGAGAGCGCTTGAATGGCATTCAAGAGGTCGTCGGTTCGATCCCGTCCAGCTCCACCACGAAGCGACAACACATCCGGCTAGTTGGAACTGATCCACTGCCGGATTTTTCTTTTCCTAAAACACGAACCTGCTTGCGTTTTCCTTTTCCCGAGCCTGGTGTGGCACTGCCCGGAACTGCGTTGCTCGCAATGCCCACGTGCAAGAAGGGCGATCGAGGCACTGACTCCGGGAGCCGGCGTCGGACACATCTCACTCCCGGACCGGAGAACTTCGTTCCTCCTTCTATGACTGTTCTCGAAAATGCTGTCGGATTCGTTCATGACTCTCGGCCAAGATCCGGACATCTAATCATGTCGTTGCGAGGAGTGGAACGACGAAGCAATCTCAGTGTCGGTTAATGGGAGATTGCTTCGGGCATCGCCCTCGCATTGACGGTCCCCGAATCTTTTCGTGTAGTCGAAGCAGACACTACTTTTGAGAATCCGTCTAGAACAGGCGACGACCCGCACCTCCTGTAATGTGTCTCAGGACGTCCGTGAGGAGCACAGGATCGTACGGTTCCGGCAACAAATTCGCGAAACCGAATCTTCTGAATTGAGCGATAAGCGGATCGCCGGGCCTGGGATACAGGGGGATCACTATTCCGCCGGGTGAAGTGGAGCGCAGCTTGTTATAAACCTCGGTCCGCAGCTCCGGGCTCGTCAGTCGCACATCGAGCACTGCAATGGGAACCGGCCTGTCTGCAGCAAGCGCGGCGCTTATCTCCTTCATGATTCCGTCCGGCCTGGGAACTTTAACTGCGTCGAAACCCAGGAGCGTCAGCAAAAGAGACGTCAAGGTCTGCGTCGCATCGTCGCCGATACACACGATCGCGGTACCCCTGTATATACTGTGGGCTCTCAGCCACGCCCTGTTGCATGCATCCACCTCCTGGGACACGGCATCCTCCGCATAGGTGGCAGCAACGTACGCGGGGTGAGAAAGCGGGTCGTCCACCCCTCGTCGCAGCAAATACTCCACTGTGCGGTTCACATTCGCCCGTGCGGCACGGGATTTCGTGTACCCCGGGCATTCAGGAGCGAACGCCCCCGCGCATTCAGGAAAGATTAACCCGAATCGGGCGGGGCGGGCGGCGAACGATCGTGATGCCGAGCCCCCACCGCGAGCTCCTGTATATCCCTCGCCGAAGGCCGGAAAGCTTCGTCCGAACCTCTGGGGTCCGGATGCGGGTCCGGATGCGGGTCCGGATTGTTGCCCGAACGAACTGCTTTGAGGCAACACGAGCAATACTACCGCTACTGCCACGACAATGTTCTTCATTATCCTCCCCCTTATGTTCACCCATGCGGGACGACGCCGCACCCCTGTCATTGCAAAACAGGGTATTCCGAGTTCGTAACCTCCGGGAATGCCCTCCGCGCTCAAGAAACAGGTCGGAGACATTCGCTTGCGCTTCCCGTTGGCCTCATCACGTTGTGGCCGCTGATACGAATGCGCTTTCAAAAAAGTGAGATTGGGGGGAGCCTCTTTGTAAAGAGTGTCCCGCCGATTTCACGTATTTGAAAGCGCAACAGTATGAGTCCGAACCGTGTGCTCAGACCACTACGGTCTCTTCGTCGAGAATCGCGTGGTCTTCTATTGCGGCATTCCCGGAATTTTGTACCAGAATAATGTCATTCAGGCATTCCCGTTTGCTGAGAAATCCTCGACCGGATACGGCAAGGATTCTTCCGCCCTCAGTCGCCAGGCGCCATCGATACTCATTACGCAGATCACAATACATCTCAAATTTCACGATGAATCTCTGCGGTCCCCCGAAACGCCATTATGCGCACAATCAGAAAGCCACCAGAGCAAAAATTGAGCATATGCCTTGTTCGGTTCGTTACATGTCCTCTCTTAACGGTAACCCCCTTTGGTCCGGCCAGTCAAATGGTTTTGAGGGAAAACTTGTTGAGTAACAAGATTAGCCGTCGGCAGAAGAACAGCGAAACGAATCGATTCAAAAGCCGGCCAAACAACGATCGTAACCGTCTTGTATCTTTTCGCTGTCAAATACGTGAAATCGGCTGGACACTCTTTACAAGGAAGAGCCCGCCTATCTTACGTTTTCGAAAGCTCATTCGTATGAAATCCGGGGAATGGGAACCGTCGGGCAGTATAACAGACGTGAACCAGCCGTTCAGGCAACCCGGGGTGGCCCATACTCTCGAAACCCGTGAGAGGAAACCTGTATTGTCGCGATTTCCTCTCAGTTGAACACGATGCCGCTAGTACACAAAGGCCCTTCTCGACCCGCATTTCCACCGATACCCATTCCACCAGCATCGCGGCCTCGAATAACAGTAGCCCCCGTACGCGTACGGTCCCCAATAAGCGCGATAGTAAGGGCGGCCGTACCAACCTCGCCAGCGGGGACCATACCAGCCGCGCCACCGCACTGTTGTGACTGGCACCGTAATGCCTGCCGCGCCAGGGTTGACCACGGTGTCTTGCATGAGTTGCCCGGAAACGGGGCCAGGCGTTTGTTGAGCATTGCTGGAGCCGGGGAAGAAGGCAACCAACGCCAGCGACATTACACCGACAACGAACACGACTTTGATAATTTGCATGAGAACTCTCCTCCTGACACAGAACCGGTTTAGGACGGGGCGTTGCTCGACCGTTGTTTGATTAGACGTAAACTTTTTTGCATCGTTAAATTCCGTGCCGACCATCCCATAGGAGGCTAGAGGGATTCTCGAAAGTAATGTCGGTCTTGATTAGCGAAATGATTCGAAGACTGTCATTGCGAGGGCGAAGCCCGAAGCAATCTCTAACCAATAAAACTGAGATTGCTTCGTCGTTCCACTCCTCGTGATGACATGATTGCCTGGTTGGAAATGTGGGAGAAAGTCATGAACTAATCCGACAGAATTTTCGAGAGCTGCTACATGCGGATGCGCAGCAAAGCCGGGAAGCCTTCATCCGGCGCTCTTTTCTCGTTTCGCTCCCTGTGGTAAACTAAATGTATCGTTGTTTTCACGAGATTTGGCAGTCAGTCGGACCGAATTAGGAGCTGTCAATGGGCGAAAAACGAAAAATAAAAGCGAGAGAACTGATCGGGGATATTCGCTCGGGCTTCACCGTATCCCAATTGATAAACAAGTATAGATTGTCTACGAAAAACATGCGCCTTCTTTTTCGCAAGCTTCTCGAAGTCAACGCCCTGAACAAGACAGAACTCGACGATCGACCCTCATTATATCAGTGCTCCGTACAAGCGAGCATCAGAAGAATTCGAAGGCGTCGCATCACGTTTCCTTTGAGGATATTTGACGGTGGTAATCCGTTTGAGACCGGATTCATCCGTGACTTGTCCGAGAACGGACTCTGTATCGAAGGGATAGATGCCGGTGTCGGCGACGTGAAAAATTTTATCATACGCCCCGGAAATATTCATTCCGGTTTACCCCTCGTGCTCGAAGCAACGTGCCAGTGGGTCACCTACCAAGAAACCGGTCGCAACAAGAAAATTTTTGCAGGTTTTGAAATTACGCATATTTCCGCTCCTGATGCCAAAGAGCTGCAAAAATTTCTCAAGTGATCTCGTAGCAGTTTTTCAACCGATGGATGCCGAATCAGTCTTGAAGCGCACAGCCACCTGTCGTCTCACGTTCTATCAAGAAATAAAAAAGCCCCGTCACGGGGCGTTAGTCCATTCGCGTAACTTGTTCGGACCGGAAAGGTGGTGATTTCACGAATCACCGGAAGGGTGACCTATCACGAATCACCCGAGCTGGGCACTCACTGCATGATCTCCGTCTCCATGCGGTGAAGAACGTCTTTGATGAATACCTCTTTCTTTTTGAGATCCTCTCTAAAGGTCATCTTCTCGGTGTCCGCGATCTCGAGCCGGAGTTCAGAAAGATAACTGTGGAGGATCTCGTTCATCATCGAAGACTCTTGCGGGTTAAACTCAAGTCTTACCATGGCAAACCCTCCTTTTCGCGATCAATGCCGTCACTCAGTCTCGTACAGACGCACTAGCCCCTTTCCCGTTTGTACCTTTTTTGACACATTCACCCAGGGGTTTGTTTCCGAGTACGCCTTGGGCTGTCAAACGTGGAGCAGAGCGCTCCTGTGGCATCAGCATCGAATGGGGGGTTCTTGCCGAACTCCGGAAAAACACGGCAGCCATTGCCAAGAATGCTCACTTGTTATACGAACTGAGCATGTCTCACTAAGCGGTGCGTGTGGTTGCGGATTTGCCGCGTTTCCTGGGCTTTGCTTCAGTTTCGCCCACCGGCTGCGGAGCTTGCAGCTGTCGTACGGCGTCTTTCAAGTCCTTGATTTCCTGAGCAAGTTTTTTCGAGTCCGCTGTCGGTTGCTTCGGTTCTTTCGGCAGGATCTCCACGCGGCCTGAGAGTGACTCCAGATCGCCCTTGACCGTCGCCAGGTGGCTGCTCACCGCAGTGAGATCCTCCTGGAGTTTGGCTGTCACGGATCCGGGAGTACAAGTCTTAACCTGCGCTTGCAGAGAATCAAACGATACGAACAGTTTTTCCAGGTCCTGATTGAGATGTGACCGGACTTCGCCAACATAATCCTTCCATGGACTTGATTCAATTGATGTTTTCAAACTGGCAAGTATCACTCCCATTTCTTGCACGTCGCGACCCGTCCGACCGATTTCGGATTTCACTCTTTCCAGATCTGCACTTGAAACCGCATTTCCCACGAGTTCGTCAATGCGCATCAGCGAATCCGCCAAGGTGCCCACCTTGTCGAGCAAGCCGTCTGTCCTGATTCTGACATCTTCCAGTTCTGCTCCTGAAGCGGCTTTCTGAATCCTTTCCTCGAATTCGGCCAGGGAATCGCCAAAGGTTTTCATATGCGCCTGGATCGGATCAAGCGCGGCCTGAAGCTGCTGCGGCACGTCTCTTATTGAAAACGTGGCGACGTTGTTCTGAATTTGGGAAATACCTTTTTCCAAAGCCTCGATTTTCTCCACCAGTGGCTGCATCGCGCGGTTCTGCCGTTCGATGGATTGCACATCCTCTACTTTCCGCATTTGCAACTGCAAATCCGACACCTGGGAAATGAGCGTTCCCACTCTTGCTGCTAAGGGATCCAGCGCCTCCTGAATCTTCTTGGAAAGTTCGCCCGCGGCCACTGAGGAACGGCGATCAAGCATGGAACCGATCTGAACGCGAAACCGACTTACGAGCCATACGAGAAAAACTACCAACAAAAATGGCCAGTTGAGTACGTAGCCAATGAGTGTTCCGACGAGTTCGAGTATTTGTTCGACAAGGTGAATCATTTCTCTCTCCTGAGTTGTCTGGCTTCGCCGCAAACCCCTAGCGCGGATAAGGAATGGTCGGCGGCCGGTGACGCGCCCAATCCAGGGCCCGATCCTCTTGCGGAGGGCATTATATGTAGGGATCGCCCGATTTCGTCAAGAATTATCTTGGTATTTTCGAAATCATTCACGTCTCGCGAGGGAACATCGTTTCCGGGTCGTTGCAAGGGGTGAAACGACGAAGCAATTTCGGTGTTCAAGGGCAGAGATTCCTTCGCTTCCCTCGCAATGACAGTCTTGTTGCCATCCGTAACTGAGTGGATACGTATTTTTTGGCATGTCGGGTT
>DATHCX010000188.1:0-16179 GCA_035319325.1 Desulfomonilaceae bacterium | reverse complement strand
AAGCAATCTCCAACTGACCAAGACTGAGATTGCTTCGTCGTTCCACTCCTCGCAATGACATGATTGCATGGTCGGAATGTGCGTGAGACTCCGGGCAATGGCAGCAGACCGTGGACCCGGATTCCGGCTCATCCGGTCTCTTCACTAATAAAGCGATTCAAAAATGGCTTGCGTCGTAGCAACCCCGGTTTCGGTAGGGGCGAGTCTGAAACCCGCCTCTACAGCGGTTATCGACTAGTCTAAGGTGTAAAGGTAATTGCGCAACGGTCTACTAGCCCGTGTGCTCTGGCATTCTCCCCAAGCAGCTGCAACGATGTGACCTTCTACTCCCTGTGGCTGAAGGATCATTCACTGAGAAGCCGGGCGAGGTGCCTGGTTCACGGTGTTCACTTCATTGGGCGAATTCAAGAATTTCAAGAGCTGGGAATCGGGCTTCAACATGAGAGACGTTTCAGGCCCGAATATTTTTTTGTATACCTCCAGGTGGCGAAGGAACGAGTAAAATTCTTCATCTTTGCCATATGCCGCGGCATAGACTGCGGTAGCTTCCGCATCACCTTCCCCGCGGAGAGTTTCAGACTGTTTGTACGCTTCAGCCAACATAATCTCCTTTTCTTTGTTGGCGTCTGCCCGAATCTCTCTGGCCTGTTCATCTCCTTCGGCTCTATACCGCTTCGCTCTTCGTTCACGTTCGGCCTTCATTCTGGCGAACACGCTGGCCTGAACTTCTTCTGGCAGGTCAACCCTTTTTATCCGGACGTCAACCACACCGATCCCGAAACGTTCGGCCTGCTCGGCAGTCCCGACGGTGACCTGCTTCATGATGAATTCGCGTTCTTCCCGTATGAACTCTTTGAAGTTGTGATTCCCGATCTCCTGTCGCAATCTCGCGAAAATAATATCGTTGAGCCTGGCTATAGCACCGGGGTAGCTGCGCACTGTTTGGTAGAATACGAGGGGCTTATCGATTTTCCAGCGAGCAACGGTATCCACGGTAAGCCTTTTTTTGTCCAGGGTTATGTATTCTGCGGGGCGGGCTTCGGCAGCTATTATCCGCCTGTCGAGCGTAACGAGGTTCTGAATGAGCGGATATTTCATGTACAGGCCCGGTTTCTGGATTATCCGTTCGGCTTTTCCGAATTGAAGTATGAGCGCCTGTTCAGGTTCGGAAACAATGAAGGCCGATTGCGAAATCAGAATGCCTACTACAATGGCGGCTATGAGTATCTTGGTCATGTGCTTTCAGTTGCCTTTCTTCTCTGCCGCCGATTCCGGGCTGGAAGGCTTTGATCGCCCCCCCGCAAAACCCTCCTGCGGACCGAGAGGGAGAAGCGGCAACACCCGGGAATTATCGGTTTCCATCACATATTTTCTTGGGCCCGGTAAAAACTGCTCGACGCTCTCCAAATACAGACGCTCTCTGGTTACTTTGGGAGACTTCGCGTATGCGGCCAATACGCTGGAAAATCGCTCAGAATCTCCCTTTGCTCGGATCACCCGCTGTGCTTTGTATGCTTCGGCTTCCCTGATTTCTTGCTGCGCCTGACCCCGAGCCTTGGGGAGAACATCTTCTCTGAATCCTTCGGCCTCTTTGATAAGGCGTTCTCTGTCCTCCCACGCCCTCACCACATCATGGAACGCCTCCTGGACCTGAGCCGGAGGGTCAACCACCAGCAGTCGGGCCTGTGTCACCAGAAGACCGGTCTGATAGGTGTCCAACAGTTTCTGTAGATACGATTCCACTTTATTCTGAACTTCCAGTCTGCCGCTGGTCATGGTGTGATCGATGGTGTTCTCGCCCACCACTCCCCGTAGGGCAACCTCTGCGGAAACCCTCAATGCTAATTCAGGGTTGTCCGCACCGTACAGAAATTTTACCGGGTCCTGTACCATGTACTGAACCACGAGTTGAACATCCGCGATGTTTTCGTCACCCGTAAGCATGAGGGATTCGGCAGGAACGGATCGCGTACGTCCGCGGTCCGAGCGAAATCCGATTTCAGCCCGCCTCACGGTGGACGTATCAACGATCTGATGGCTCATGAACGGCCTGGGCAGCCGATAACTCAATCCGGGATCGGTCAGGGCATGAACCTTACCGAAGAAGAGAACCACTCCCTTTTCACCGGGATCCACTTTATACAGACCGGAAGCCATGTAAAGCCCTATTATCGCCAGCACTACGAGCAAACTTCCACGGCCTTTCATAAAGCGGTTCAGGATTTCTCTCGCATCCTCCACCCCCCGCCGTATGTCGCGAATAGGGTTTTGATCGTCCCTGGGCCTGAATTGGTCCATTTGTCCTCCTGCTTGGATGGTGCCCTTATATATAATGTAACATTATGTGGAAATCAAATCACCGGACCTTCAAGCATCAAGCATGGGAAGCCATTGCCCTGTGGAATGTCATGCGGTGGCGGTTTATGGGCATCGTGGATGAGTTGCATGCCCCTGCAACGATCGGTCAACCCAGCAATCTGTAGGGATTCTCAAAAGTATTGTCGCTTTTCATCACGCGAAAAGATCGGAAGACTGCCATTGCGAGGGCGAAGCCCGAAGCAATCTCCAATTAGCCAAAACTGAGATTGCTTCTTCGTTCCACTCCTCTCAATGACATATTGGACCATCGGAACACGGGCGAGAATTGAGAACGAATCCGACAGAATTTGCGAGAACCGCTATATCAGGGGATGCTTGCACGAACCCCCGAAGTCACACCAGTCTCCGGCGTTTCGAGACAAAAATACCCCGGCCGGACAGCCGAGGCATTCGGGAACCTTTCACGTATGAATGTACCGAAGTATTCCGATTCGAAACAGCTTTGTACGTTTGAATCTTTTTTCAGGAAATTGCGCCTATTACATCGACTCTCCCGCGCGAATCTTTTCGAGGGCTTTCTGCAGCATCTGCCGCGCATACATTTTTCTGTCATTCAATGCTTCGCGCCAGGCATCCACTTTTTCAATAGCTTCCATTTCCCAAGGAAGCCACTGAGAACTCTCACGGGTTCTGATGGACTTTTCCAGTTCCTCCGGGATCGGGGGATTGCAGCACTCCTCGTAATGGTTTTCAATCTTTCGCAAAAAACGAAACAGTTGTTTCATTTGTTTCTTGGTAAGAACGCGATCGGGTTCATCCTCCCCAAAGATTTCCCTCCTCAAAGAAGTGCCGTTCTCCACCTTCAGATCCTGGATGAGCTTCTTCAAGTATTTGTAGTTCTGGTTGAAGTCGTACGAATCCAGGAAATTCCCGGCGGAGGCGTCAATCGCCCTCTGGATCATGTGCCACTCCTTTAACTTTATTAAAAATGTTTCAGTGTTTCCACCTAAACACAGATCACAATATTGACAAGCAGGCGACCGCTGAGGTCCGGTTACGGATTTGGTGCTTTTTCCGGGGGCTTTCAGGGGTTCCCCGCCATGCAGAGGGCTCCTATCACCCTGTTCGCGGGTAGTCAAGAAATTATTATTGATTGAAGCGCGAGTATGACAATATATCAGTCAAAAAGTTCGCGTTTTATGAAAATTGGTTCGCGTGTTAACCGCGCGCTCCGGGAGAGACGCTGATCAATCGCGAAGTCTGATGCCTTAACGGGCCGGCATGATATTATGCAACACCAAATTAAATAATATATTGTCCATATATTACAAAAGTAAGTTGATGTCGTTTCGAGATATATTCCAAACCGCGTCGCGAAAAATTCCCGGTCGAGCCGGCATACGTCACGACCAGCGGCCAGAGGTGGTGAGAAGCCTTGTGCTCCATGCAAAACCGCACTCGGCGAAGACACAGTGGGGGGATCTTCGCGGGGTAACGCAGGTCCTCTCATGTCATTTCGCTTTCGAATACGTGACATCGGGGCGGGGACGCTCTCTAATAAGCACAGGTTTTCTTAAATCAGGTCTCACATTTTTGTCGGAGCAGATTGCTTCGCTTCGCTCAGGAGAGCCCCCAGCCCAGACATCTCATAAATCTTGTGGGGAATGCCTATGAGAATCCCTATGGTACAATTGGGGGAACCGTCTTTGTCAGAAGTTCCCCTTCGATTTCAATTAATTGAAGCGAAACGGCGTCAGCCCCGCTGAGGACCGGGAGTTTCGGCAGTTCAACCACGGGTCATTTTGTCCAGAATCTTATGCACTTCTTCTTCAGCAAGTACTTCTAGCTCCACGGCAACCTGTCTCACTGTCTTGCCCGTGGAAAAGGCCGTTTTTGAGATTTCGGCAGCCTTTTCGTGGCCTATGGCCGGGGTGAGCGCGGTGCTCATAGCCAGGCTCTGCTCGATGTTGGCGAAGCATTTTTCCACGTTTGCGGTAATGCCTTCGACGCATTTTCGTGCCAGGCGCACTGCGGAATGTTCCAGAAGACTTATGGACTGGAGCAGATTATATCCGATCAGCGGAAGCATAACGTTCAATTCCAGAATTCCTCCTTGTCCACCCAGGGTTATGGCCGTATCGTTTGCAATCACCTGCGCAGCCACCTGCAGTACCATCTCGGGAATGACAGGATTGACCTTCCCGGGCATAATTGACGATCCGGGCTGCAGAGGGGGAATCGTGATCTCTCCGAGTCCGCACCGGGGTCCTGAGGCGAGTAATCTGATATCATTTGCAATTTTTGTGAGACTCACGGCAAAAACCTTCAGGGCTCCGCTGGCCTCGACCGCTGCATCCTGCGCCGCCTGTGCCTCGAAGTGGTTTTCTGCTTCTCTGAAGGGCCTGCCGGTATCTCGGGAAATCAGTTCGATGATGCGGCAAGCGAACTGGGGGTGGGTATTGGTGCCGTTTCCAACGGCAGTGCCTCCCAGAGCCAGTTCCAAGAGGGATTCTTGAGCCCTGCGAATCCTGACCCCGGCCAACTCCACCTGCCGCGCGTACCCGCTGAACTCATTGCCGAGACTCATGGGGATCGCGTCCTGCAGATGAGTTCTTCCTATTTTTCGGATTTCGGCCCAATCATGCGCTTTTTCACCGAGGCTCCTGCGCAGGACATCCAACGCCGGGAGCAAACGTTTTTCCAGTTCCACTACCGCGGAAATGTGTATGGCTGCAGGAATTACGTCATTGCTGGACTGGCCCTTATTTACGTGATCATTAGGATGAACCGGAGATTTTCCTCCCCGTTTGCCGGTGAGTATTTCGTTTGCCCGTCCCGCAATCACCTCATTTGCGTTCATGTTGGTGGATGTTCCCGAACCGGTTTGGAATACATCCACCACGAACTGGTCGTCGAGAATTCCTTGATGAACTTCCTCTGCTGCGCTCACGATCGCGGAGGCACGTTCGGGATCGAGTATACCCAGCTCCCGGTTTACGAGTGCGGCATTCTTTTTTATGAGTGCGAGAGCCCGGATGAACGGGACAGGCAAAACAAGACCGCTTATGGAAAAATTGTCCACCGCTCTCTGGGTTTCGGCTCCGTAGTAAGCTTCTTTGGGGACAGTAACCTCGCCCATGCTGTCGTATTCGATACGGTATTTCATGGCTCACCTCGGACGAAAGGCAATGGTCACGCGGATTCTTTCTGAAAAATGATTCCCGTGGTGAAATCATCGTCCAGTACGGCATCAAAGGCCTTGCGCAGGTTTCCCGCGTCATGGTTTTGCGGCAACGGATGAATCTGTCTTTTCAGGTTATCCCAGGTCTTATTCACTTTGTCGAAGGTGACGCACGTCGTATAGATATGGAAGAGGGAAAAGCCGTTGTGCCTGGTTCCTTCAACAAAGGCGTTTCTCATTCCCTCGGGATCTCCCGCAAACAATCTCGCTACGAATCCGATCCCGTACGTGAGCGCCATGAGCGTCGCATTGAGCGGCTTGTCCACCGTTCCGAAGGGACTGGCCTTGGTCGTGGTGCCAACGGGAGAACTCGGCGAAGGCTGACCCTTTGTGAGCCCGTACATGGAATTGTCGAACAGCAGATAATTGATGTTTACGTCTCGTCGGATGACGTGGGGCAGATGACCGCCTCCGATTGCAAGGCCGTCGCCGTCCCCGCCCACAGCGTACACGGTGAGCCCGGGATTGGCCATCTTCACTCCCGTGGCCACGGGAAGGGTCCTACCGTGGACGGTGTGCAGCCCATAGGTATTTGAAAAGAAAGGATAGCGCCCGGCACATCCGATGCCGGAAACGACCACAATCTCGTGAAGCGGCATGCCCATTTGTTTCAGGCATCCGCTCAGCGCATGGTGAATGCCGAAATAACCGCATCCCGGGCACCAGGTGGGCAGAGCCGAAGAGCGCACTGCAAACTGGTTAGAATCCCTTATATGTTTCACTTTTTCGGCAAGAATCTTACCGGGGGTTTTCATGTACCCGCTCCAACGAGATTTTCAATTTCAAAGAGAATAGTTGATGGCGAAAACGGGACGCCGGTGACCATATTCAACCGAATCACGTCCTTGTTGTGGAGATGGCCGATCAGGTTCGCCAATTGTCCCGAATAGTTGAGTTCGGGGATCAACACGTGTCCGCAACGATTCATGAAAGAGCGTATGACATCCGCGTGGAACGGAAAAATTGACGTAATTTTCAAGGCTCCCACCCTGAGCCCGCGTTCCGCCGCGGTATTGACCGCTTCCAGCACGGAACCGAAGGTGGAACCCCATCCGATTACGCCGACTTCCAATTCGCGGCCGGAGGAAAATTCTACGGGCGAGGGTAAATCGGCCAGTGCTCCCATGATCTTGCGATAGCGCTTGGCGCTCATCATCATGTGATTTTCCGGCGAATAGTCGGGAGTGCCGCGTTCCGTATGCTCCAGGCCGGTGGCCGTATATATGAACCCTTCAGTGCCCGGTAGGGCTCGAGGAGAGATTCCCGATTCTGTGGAAGCGTAACGCCAGTACTTCCCACGAGTGGAGTCGTGGGGATACATGTTCCAGTCGGCCTTTTCTTCGGATGAGGCTGCGGGGCTGGCAAGATTTTCCACCCGGTTGTCCAAATAAAAATCCGTGAGCACGATGACGGGCGTCTGGTACTTTTCGGCCAGCTGAAAGCTCTTGACCGTCATTGCGTAGCATTCCTCGACATTGGTAGGAGCTATTACGATCCGTCCCGAATCGCCAGGACCGCCGAACACAGCGGCATGAAGATCGGATTGCTCCGTTTTCGTGGGCAATCCTGTCGACGGGCCGCCTCGCTGAGCGTTGAGAATGACCGCGGGAATTTCCGCCATCACACCGTGAGTTATGAGTTCGGTCATGAGGGCGAACCCAGGGCCCGACGTTGCTGTCATAGCCCTCGCACCCGCGTAGTAGCTTCCGAGAACTGCTCCTATGGAAGAAATCTCGTCTTCCATCTGCATTACCCGGCCGCCTCGCTGGGGAAGCTGCTTGGCCAGGTATTCCATGATCGGAGTGGCTGGAGTAATGGGATAGCCGAAATACAACTTCAGCCCTGCGTCCAGAGCGGCCTTGGCAATGGCCTGATTGCCGGAGAGCATGACTCTTTTTCCGGAACCCAGTTTGTTCCGGACGTCGAATACGGGTGTAGCCCGGTCTTTGAACTTCTCCTCAGCGTACCTGAGCCCTGCGTTAAAACTCTTCAAATTCGCTTCCAGAACGGCTTTTCCTTTGGAAGTGAATTTGTCGGAGATTGCCTTTCTGAACAAATCCGGCGGCACCCCGAAAATCGCTGTGAATGCCCCCAGAGCGGTCAAGTTACGTCCTCTTACCGTGCCTGAGGCACCCGTGGCAAGGTCGCCCAATGGCATTCCGAACAAGGAGATACCCGGTTCCAGCTTCGCCGCGAGGGACTTGGTCTCCTCCCTGTAACCGGACGGATTATTGTCGAAGATAACGCCGCCGTTATCCACAAGGAACGGAACTCTGGAAATGGACTGCTCATCATCCAGGGAAATAAGCACCTGTGTTCTGTCGGCCAGAGCAACTATTTCCTCACTGCCTATCCGGGACCGGGTAACGCACCGTCCGAAGCCCCTGATTTCGGCGGGATATGAATCGAACCCGAGAACGGAAAATCCGCCCAATGACATAGCCTCATTGATGAGGCCGCCCGCGGCTATGGTCCCGTCACCAGCCATTCCACAGACTTCCACGGTCATATCCACTCGCTGCATTTCAGAACTCCGTCCACCAGGAAGTGTTCACGGCAATGCCACCAACCCGGAAAATGCTCTGAGCAACTGCCTGGGCCCGAATCTTGCCGCCGATCAAATTTAATGCCGCAATCTTTCCCAGGTTCCAGGCGTTCTTATAGCCGATGGAGACCCAGTAGTCCCGGAGTTCAGGATGATAGACCTGAGCGCAGTCGCCTGCCGCGTACACCCCGGCAAAGCGTGTCCGCAAATAATCGTCCACGAGAATTCCCCGGTCGATGTGCAGGCCGCTCCTTGCGAGGAATTTCACGTTCGGCACGAGACCGAAAAAAGCGCCTACGGCATTGACGGACAATTTTTCCGCGTCAGTCTCTATTTCAACCTCATTTTCGGAGATTCCGGCCAATCCTTTTATGGTCCGCCGATTCAAGACCTCAACGCCCTTTGCGGTCAGTCTCTCCGTGACCTGGGAACGGATTTCGTCGTCGAACCGAAGCGGCCAGAAGGAATCCTCGTTGATCATGAAAATTACTCGCTTACCCATGGCCAGCAGCGCTTTGGTGAACGACAGGGACGTAAGATCTCCACCGACCATGAGAATTGTCTCGGCATCCTTGAGCTTCTGTTTCCATATTCGAGCATCAGCCAAAGTCTTCAACGCGAGAAAAAGGTCCGAAAAGACCTGTAGCCGTTCCGGAATCCGCGGGATACCTCCCACTGCAACGATGAGCGAATCAAACCGAACAACTTCTTTATGATCCAATATGATTTCCCGCGTGTCAAAACTGACGGTTTCGACTTTCTGACCCAGCCGCAGTTTTATATCCCGCTCCCGGTGGTCGGCCGGCGGGTTCACATACAAGTCATCTTCGGCCAGTTTTCCGGATACGTATTCCGGAAGGAGATAGGCCTTATAGTGCCGGACCGGTTCCTGTCCGATGACGGTAATCCGCAGATCCCGTGACTCTCCCCGCAGCGTCAGGGCTGCTTCGTTCGCCGCCGGACCGTTCCCGATTATCACGCAATGCTCAGGGTTCATGTATCGCCCCAGGGATGGAGCAACCGCTCCACCTTCTGCACTTTGGAGACCGATATGCAGTCCATGGGACAAACCCGCACGCAAGCGCCGCACCGTATGCATCGTGAGTTATCGATGGCGACGGCGCTTACCCTGCCCCATTCGTTTGTCTCGACGAATCCCGTGATCGCTCCTTGTTCGTCCGTGACAACCTCCTGCACCAGTTTTATGCAGTCCCGTGGAGCGACATCGATGCAATAGCGGCAGTAAATGCATCGATCGATATCTATTTCATAGTGGAGGTAACAGAGATAGCAGCGTTTCGCTTCTTCAAAGGCTTCTTCGTCCGAAAATCCTATTTCTACCTGTCTATCGGGCGGATGCAATCTGTCCTGCACAGGTAGAACTGCAGGCATTTCAACACGAGGAATGAAGTCCCACGAGCGTTCCCGGTCCGTCAACCGGGCTTCTTCAATCCTAATGGCCCATTCTCGAAATCGTTTTCCCGTCAGGTCACGGGCTATTTGTTCGGCTGCCCTGCGACCTGCGGCTATGGATTCAATGACCGTGGTGGGCCCCGTCATGAAATCGCCTGCTGCATAGAGCTGTCGCACGGATGTGCGGAACGTCCCGGGATCGGCTGTCAATACGCCCCTGCGATCCGTTTCTCCAGGAGAAGGAATCGGTTCTGCACCCTGGCCTATTGCTACAATGACGGAATCCGCCGGGATGACAAACTCGCTTCCTTCTATGGGGGTGATGTGTCTTCTGCCGTTGGGCAAGCGGTCCCCGGGCCCGGTTCTCAGGAATTCCACGCCTTCCACTTTGCCGTTGCCCAGAATTCGCCGGCTGACCACGAGACTCCGGATAGTAATACCTTCGCGTTTCGTCTCGAATATCTCGTCTTCGGTCACGCGAAGATCCTCCTCCGTTGCCCGAATACACAGAGATACGTTTCGGGCCCCGAGTCTCAGGGCTGAGCGAGCGCAATCAAAAGCACTGAATCCGGCTCCGATAACAAGCACGTCGTCCCCGATCACCGGTGCACGCCTTGCGTTCGCATCAACCACAAATGCGAGACCGGAACTCACTCCGGGAAGATTCTCTCCAGGCACGTCCAGTTTTCTTGAAACGTAGCAGCCCGCGGCCACAAGGACTGCGTCGAATCGAAAAAGCAACTCTTCCATCGCCACATCAGTGCCTACCCTGATGCCTGTCCGGAGCTTGACCCCGAACCTGAGGATCGTGTCTATCTCCTGCTTGAGAACGTTCCTGGGAAGCCTGAATTCAGGTATGCCGTATCGAAGCATGCCTCCGGGTTCGTCGAATGCTTCGAGGACCGTCACGTCGAACCCGATGGTGGAGAGGTCATGGGCTGCCGCAAGACCTGCAGGGCCTGCGCCGATGACGCAAACTGTTTTGCCCGGGGAAGAAGCAATCGTTTCACCGTGAATGCGGCCGGGTCCTTTGAAATCAGAAGCGGCTCGTTTGATATGACATATGCCCACGGGGTCGCCGAGTTCGCGCTCGCCGTGACGGCACTTGGATTCGCAGGGTCTGGAGCAGATTCGGCCCAGCACACCCGGGAAAAGATTCACCGAGCGATTGATTTCGTACGACCTTCCATAGCGCCTTTCGTAAGCGCATCGGATGTACGCAGGAATGTCTGTGTACGCGGGACACGCTTCCTGACATGGAATATTCACCCTCGCGTAAGCGAAATCCGCGGGATCGGCAGAGTACACGACTCCACCGGCCCTCTTCTCTGTGCTTGGCTGTTCATTTGTAACAAGATTCTTACAGGTCATATGCTTCCCTCGGGACGCAATGCTGTTTCTAAAGAGAACCGATTTCAGCGGGCCTCATGACTGTCGCATGTTGCACTTACGCCGGGAAGCTCAATGCAAAGAGCATACAACTCCTGCGACGACACCTTACTATATCACCCGGTCATTTGCGGTCGCAACATGCGGTGGAAAAGCTACAGACGGGGATAGACCGGAACCGGACGGCCGACGGTGTTTCTCGCGGATAGCGCGGGCTGATATGTATGCGTTTTCAGATAGTTGAAATCGGGGAGGAACCTCTTGCAAGAAGTTCCTCCCCGAACTCCACCTCAAGAACTTTTAGCACTCGCCGGCATCTGCATTTCCTCAGCGGAAATGCAGATGCCGGCGCATGATAGAAGTTTCTGGGAGGGGGTTTGGGCGGGACACTCTTTACTAAAGAGGGTCCCCCCAATCTTACTTTTTTGAAAGCGCATACGTATGAAACTACTCCGGCGGAATTCGGGTCTCGAGGGCAATTTTCAATTTTTCCTTCAGCTCACTCAAATCGGAACTTTTCACGACGTAATAGTCCGCGGCCACAGCTTTCAGGTCCACTTTGAAACTGGAATACGCTGAATTGAGTATGACCGGGAGGTCGTAGTGCCTTCTTCTGATCTGCTGAAGGAGGTCCAATCCGTTATATTCACGCATTTTGATGTCCAGCACGATGCAATCGGGGTGTTCACGGTCGACCACTTGGAGGAGTTCCCTGCCGTCAGGCAAAGTAATTACCTCATATCCCTCGTCTTGCAGTTCCATCGAGTAAAGCATCCTAATTCCTTCTTCATCATCCACGATCAATATCTTCGCCATTTCCGGCTCCTTTGGTCATTGTTCGCAAATCGGAATCACCCGGAAAACCACCGTTCCACAAGGTACGGTTTAGCTTTTTCGAATTGCAGGCATTGGTCTTCGATCAATTCTTCAACCTGCTGGTTGTTCATTGCTTGTGTTTCCAGCACGAAGGACAAAGTCTTTCCGTAATAGAGGGGAATCAACACCTGAATCAATTCGTCTCGAGGAATCACGTTATTTCTGTATGCCACTGCGAAATCGTAGAGCACCTTGGCCCACAATCCCGTAGGAAACTCGAATCCTTCGAAAGGCAGCTCGGCTACCTCCTGGAGTTTATTCATGTTCTGGGTCGTCAAGATCGCGTTGTATTCATTCCAGAACTTGCCCAACCCCTGGGAAAATTTTTCCGACAGCCGTTTCGTCTCTACCTCGACCTGAGGAGGAACCTCAAATTCGCCGGACCCGAACCCGAAGACTGCCGTCGGCCGGCTCCATTTTACGTCTTTCCAGAATCCGTCGTACCTGCACATGAGTTCGAATATGGTGTTGATTACATCGGGGAAAAGTGCTTCGGCATATGCAAGAGAGTCCTTGACCTTATGAATTTTTGACCTGCCCATGAAGGATTGCACGACTGCAACCCGATTGCGCATGGCCGTGGTTGTCATCCATATGTCGATCCCGAATTCGGCTACGGATTGGTTCCATACTTCCCATTCGGCAAAAATACCGGCCAGATTTCCGGAAAATCCGTAGTCACCCCCAATGGGCTGCCGAACCCGCCTGCCGTAAAGGGCGCGAGTCAACGGATAGGCTATGATATTGGTGATGGTGCCATCGTATTTGTGGCGAACATACAGGGGAGCTACGAACTCGTACTGCTCCAAAAGCGGTTCTCCCAGATTCCGGATCCACAGAGGCGTTATGCTTTTCAGGTCCGCATCTATGACGATAACCGCCTTCGCAGACAGTTCAGCAGCCTTCGCGAACAAGTTTCGCAGGTTGTTGCCTTTTCCCGTAACTCCCTCTTTCGTCGATATATATATTTTGGGAGTTTTTGAGTCGGTTTCCATGAACGCGGAGCGGGTGCCGTCTGGAGAATTGTTATCGCAATTGATAATGGCGGAGGAGAACCGTCCAAAATATTTCACCAGGCCCTTATCGGCCTGCTGTGTCGGAAAACTGATGGATGATGATTCGTTATACGACGGTATGCCGACGACAATGTCCGCTCGTGTTACGTCGTTGGGATTGTCTTCAATAAACTTCATTATATCTTCCTTGGAAGACGAGAATGACGTATCGCTCTATCGAATACCATAAACATGCTTTCTTTTCAATTTATTGGGATTCTCAAAACGAATGTTGGTCCCGATTTCGCGAAAAGATACAAATGGTCGGCAGGGACGACGGCCCTGCCGGCACGCCATGATATGTAGGAATTGTCAAGAGTAATGCGGTTTAGTTTACGCGAAAAGATTCGAAGACCGTCATTGCGAGGGCGAAGCCCGAAGCAATCTCCAACTAACCAAGAATGAGATTGCTTCGTCGTTCCACTTTTCGTAATTGACATGATTGCATGGTCGGAACGTGGGCAGAGCCATAAACGAATCCGACAGAACTTTCGAGAACTGCTATAGCAGTTGCCAAAAGACATGTCCGATCGGTAGGCGCCCTATCAGGGGGCACTCCTTCACTCCGGACAACGCAAGGTCGTTAAACCTTCGTTCGACAGCCCTCTGATACGCATTCGCAATAAGAGTTATGAGATTGCAGGGCTGGAGGCTCTCCTGAGCGAAGTGATGAGACGGCTCTGCGTCGTCCGCAGCGAAGGAGTACCCCCAGCCCTGTGCCCACAATCGAGTTACCTGTAAAAAAGCGAATCCGTATGACAGGGCGGCAGAAACGGTCAAAACTTTTGGCACCGGCTATATAATTGCGATGCGCTTTCAAGGAGGTGAAATGAGGAAGGAACGCCTTGTAACAAGTTCCTTCCCCATCTCACTTTCTTGAAAGCGCAACGGTCTTAGCATTAGAGAGTTCAAGCGCCTTCCTGCACTTTTTCCCTGATGGACCGCAACACGGGCAGCACGCTGAGAAAGCAATCGAATATGTTATTGCCGAAGTACTCTCCGTCTCCGGCAATCATGATGGAAAGAGCCTTTTCTTCAGTGAAAGCGGGCCGATAGACGCGAGGGTGCACTAACGCGTCGTACACGTCCACGACAGCTACGATGGAAGCGGATTCCGGGATCTGAGCTCCGGCAAGTCCCCGTGGGTAGCCGGAACCGTCGCATCGCTCGTGGTGGGCATACGCTATTTCTCGAGCCATCTGAATCAAGGGCACTGAGGATCCGTCGAGGATTTGGGCACCGATTGCGGGGTGCTTTTTCATGATCTCAAATTCTTCTATGGTTAATCCCCCCGGTTTTTGCAATATGCTGTCAGGAATCCCGATTTTCCCAAGATCATGCATGGGTGCAGCAAGGCCAATTCGTTCGACGTCACTGGCCTTCCAGCCCAGCGCTTTTGCCATTACGGCCGAATAGCGACCGATTCGCTTGACGTGTGCCCCGGTTTCGTCGTCTCTGTATCCGGTGGCGGAAATGAGTCTGAAAATAATCTCTTCCTCGCGATTGCGAACCTCCCTGGTCCTCTCCTCGACACTTGCCTCGAGACTTCGTTCGTATTGTTCGCTCAGTTGTGTAATTCGTCTTCTCTCGAGTGCGCTGGCCACGTTGATAAGGATTTCGTTTCTATCAAAAGGTTTGATGACGTAGCCGTACGCGCCCAGTTCGAGCGCATAGATGGCTGTCTTGCGATCTTCAACAGCGGTCACCAGGATCACCGCGACGTCGGGGAATGATGATCTGACAATCATCAACAGATCGATTCCCGACAGGCCCGGCATAATGATGTCTGTTACGACAAGATGGAATTTTTCCGCTTCCAGGATTTTGACGGCCTCATCTCCGTTTGTCGCTGTGCGGCACCAATATCCCTCGGCAATGAGCCAACGCGATAGCAGCTCGCCAATGTGAGGCTCGTCATCCACCACAAGAATTTTGGCCTTAGTGTCGGGCATGGCATTCCGTTCGGATATGGAGATCTGCACCTTGTCGATCAAACCGGGTTTGCGCATTGGGCCGTCGCGTGGGGTTCAGTCCAGCGGGCAGTTCGTCACACGCTCGACGCTAGCCCCAATCCTCATCGTGCAATTCCGTGAACAACTGGCGAATCGCGGGTAGCACGTCAAAGAAGACGTCCAGAATTTTGGGTTCGAATCGTTTCCCCTTTTGTTCGACCATAATTGCCAGAGCGTCTTCTTCGGTCCAGGCATCCCGATAGGATCTCTTTCGTGTGAGTGCGTCGTAAGTGTCGCACACAGCCGTAATGCGCGCTTCCTGGGGTATGGCTTCACCGGTCAAGCCCTTGGGATAACCCGATCCGTCCCAGTTTTCGTGATGATACAGCGCAACACTTCGGCCCATGACAAGAGCCGACGAATCGGAAATGCCCAGAAGTTTTTCGGCAAGCACCGTGTGCGTCTGCATGATCGTGATTTCTTCGTGTGTCAGATTGCCCGGTTTCATCAAAATGGAATCCGGAATCCCTATTTTTCCGATATCATGGAGAGCTGCGGCAAGACTGATGTCCTGGCACTGCTTCATAGTCCAGCCCGCCGCGAGGGCATCTGCAAGAAGCGAAGAACATCTGCCCACCCTCAAAAGGTGGGCCTCGGTTTCTCCATGACGACGCCCCGCTTCCGCGATCATTTTAAGCAGGATCTGCTCCCCCTGGCGAACGTGTTCACTCTGACGGTCAACATGCTCGCTGAGATTGCGATCGTACTGCCGGTAGAGCAGCGTGAACTGGCGACGCTGGAGCGCGTTTGAGACATTTATGAGCACCTCGTTCTTCTCAAACGGCTTTATGACGTAACCGAATGCGCCGAGTTCGAGAGCGAGAACACCGGTTTTTCTGTCATCTACTGCAGTGACCATTATGACGGCAGTATCCGGATGAGCTTTCTTGATGGTGGCAAGCAGATCGAGGCCGGACATGCCCGGCATCATGATATCCGTGATTACCAGTTCGAAACTCTGGCCGTCGAGAATCTCCAGCGCCGCCTCAGCGCTGAAAGTAACAACGCATCGATGGCCTTCCGAAGTTATCCATCTTGCGAGCAGTTCACAGATGTACGGCTCGTCGTCCACAATCAATATCCGCGCATTCTTGTTCGTGTTCATAAAGATAGTCTCACCTATAATGGTTCTTGCCGAAAGGTTTTGCTTCGAAAGCATGCCGGCCGGCCCGACAGCTAGTGTAGTGTTGCAGTAATAGCTTTACGTCTGAACTCGGAGCGAATCTTCCTAGAAGTACCTGCCACGACGACCGAACCGTAAAGTCATTGCTGAAACACAACACTAGTCCGAATCCAATGCTTGCCTTACCTGCACGAGTAAATCCTTTG
>DATHCX010000187.1:0-4513 GCA_035319325.1 Desulfomonilaceae bacterium | reverse complement strand
GCCCGGTCTGAAACATCCCGATGCCGGAATACATATTCAGGCAGAAGGTTTTTAGGCCGCAGTTCAACACTTTAAATTCGATGCTTCTCCACGCGCATCTCTTGGAACGTGTTGCACGTAGTGCGGCGAATTGCGTTCACTGAAAAAACTCCTTGCTCGTACCTCCGCTACGCTCTCGCAACAGGAGAAGATGACGTATTGAGAGAACCTCTCGAATCGGTCCAGGGATTCGCCGCAAGACGCATTCGAAACCCCGAGCCGCGTGAGGGAACACGCATGTACTCCCGTGCTGACAGCCCGCACAACATACCGAGCGTCATGAGAAAACCTCTATCGTCAGCCCACGTGTGCAGAAAAAAGCAACTGATACTAAAGACGAGAATGTACACGACGCCATTCACATTCTTACTCTTACAGAAAAACCAGCCGCATGCCAGCAACGACACAAGGAAGAGACTGAGGCCAAGTATCCCGCCTTCCACCGCGTGCCTCAGATATTCAACGTGAGTTTCCGTTATACGGTTGTAACCGGTTCCACGGCCCACAATAGGTGATTCCCAGAAGACTTCCATTCCCGATCGAAAAGCGACCATTCGGTTGTCGTCTCGGGTAACCATGGTCTTGTTGCCCAACAATTGGTCAAACCTGGCCTGAGATGCAGGGTTCTTGTACAGGTCCGAGGCGCTTTTTATGTGGAATACGGCCATCCCCACTACGGAAACAGCCAGAGCCAAGAAGCAGAGAGCGGCCACTAAACTCGCAACCTTGCCGGAGCGCAGCATATTCTTGCTAACAAGTAAGACGTAACACAATGCAAATAATACGAAAACAGTCTGTCCGCCCCGGGAAAGCGTCATGAACTGGCAGATCCCTGCCAGAGCGAGAAAGCATACATCCGACACTCGTATCCTATCAAATCGAAAAATAAAACTGCACAGGAGCGACAGGTGGAGCGCTGCCGAATTAGCATCAACAGCGAATCCCGCAGCTCGATAGTCCTGTTTACTGAAGAACCCGGGATATTCCATGTCCAAAAAAATACTTACGATCAAAGCCGCCAATGCAATGCTAACGTAAGTCCTATATCGCGACCGGAAAAAACGTAATGACATCAGGCCAATACCCGAGAGAAACACGACCAGGTTTAGCACGGAGGAAAAAATGTATTTTCCAAAACCCTGAACGTTCGCCAGCGGATGCAATCCCCACAAGACGTAAAACGCCGCCATGGCGGTAAGGCAAGCAATGATGGGCGCAGAGCGTTTCAAGTACCGCAAGAATTCAGGAAATTGTGTTTTGCTCAAGAGAAACAGGGCTAGTGGGCAGACAAAGGCAATATAGCCTAAGGCAGGTTCCGGAAGTTCAAATAAACTGTGAGGCGCCTTACCGAACGTCGTCCACTCTGCTTTTCCCAAAAATAGGATCATGCACAATGCAAAATAGACGTGAAGGAGGCCGCGCGTGAAAATCATCGCTGTTCCCCCGTACGTGAGCGGACATCGCGCTGGAGAGACATCCCCATGTCTGATGTTTCCCGCGCGCGGAGAGTCACTCTTGCGAACCTTGCATTCACCGTACCACAATCATAACCATTCCCGAAAAATTCAAGTTGAGAGCAATCCTTCAGTCGGCCAGGGGCATGATCGTTTCCCCGTCATTGCGAAGAGTGAAACGACGAAGCAATCTCGATATTCCAGTGCAGAGATTGGTTCGCTCCGCTCGCAATGACAATCTTTCAATCTTTTCGCGTATTCAAAAGCGACATTTTTTGAGAATCCCTATAGGAGTTTCCGGGAAGGGATGAAGCCCGGGCTGTCTTTACAAAATGGGTTCCTCCACTATTGCTTTCTGAAAGCCCATTGTACTGAATCGGCGTGGCACCGGGGCATGGCCGGTCGGGTTGGATGGCTCTGTCGATTATTGGACGCACGAGGTCTCCCCGGAAGTGCGCTTTTGCGGACGAAGTCCTGATCACTGCTTGAGCTTCTTGCCTGAGGAGCTCTCTCCTGTCCATATCCTTAATATTATGGAGTGGGCGGGGAGGTGGACACCGGATCATGTGAGTCCCAGTGCGAAAGCAGCGGTTTGCCGGGCGATTGCCATGGGGATTCGTGACTTTCCGGCAGCAAGGAAGGACGATTCCCTCGGAATGGTACGCAGCTCTGCCGCTCACTTCTGGGAAATGCGGGAGAAATAATACTCGGATAAAAGTGGTTGTTGAGTTTTTTGCGCCCCGATTCTGAAGGACTCACTGATCGAATGTGGAGCCACATTTTCCGGGCTGACACGATAAGACCGCAAATTCACCAGCGTTTAGTGGCGACATCTCCATTGCCCGTGACATGGCACACCTGATGCATAATGAGGAATGCAGATACCATTATGAAAGCAGAATTGCTGCAAAGCCCGAACGCAAAAAGCCAGAGGGATTAATGGGCTTCTTCGGGTGTGGAACGTGCACGAGCCTGATAGTACAGGCGACTTTTTTTGATACGTATCAAACTGTTGTGAATGACATTTATTGAACGACACCTATGAACTCGTTGAACGTATGAAGATGCACCGAGGGGGCCCGTGCTAATTTCGTGACGCATAGAGCGAGAGTGACCCGTCGCTTTCGCCATAAAGCGTAGACGCTCTTAGTCAGTGCAAACACGCAGCAGGTTTTCGACGTAATGTCGTGAATCAAAGTGATTACACAACGATACAATAGTATCGCGAAGGCGGAGCCTATCTCTTCATGAAAAATCAAAAAAGTAGGGACATCATGAGAGCTGTAATTTTAGCTGGAGGCAAAGGAACACGACTTCTTCCGTATACCACTATTCTACCGAAACCGTTGATGCCAGTCGATCAGCAGCCCATTGTCGAAATCGTTATTCGTCAGCTTCAATATCACGGATTCACGCGAATAACCCTGGCTCTCGGGCACTTGGCACACCTGATCAAAGCGGTACTCGGGGACGGTCGTCATTTGCAGGTAGACATCGACTATTCCCTCGAGGCTACGCCAATGGGCACCAGTGGTCCTCTTTCGCTCATCAAGGACCTGGATCCAACGTTTCTGGTCATGAACGGCGATGTGCTCAGCGATATCGATTTCACAGACGTCTTGCGATTTCACCGAAGTCAACAGGCAATAGCGACCGTCGCGGTACATAGACGCAAGGTTCACATTGATTACGGGGTCCTGCACAGAGAAGGGTATCGGTTGCTTCAATACAAGGAAAAACCGAGTATCGATTACGAGGTGAGCACCGGAATTTACATGTTTGAACAAAAGGTGCTCGATTACATTGCGCCTTACGCGTACCTCGATTTCCCGGAACTGGTGCAAGTCTTGATCAATCATGGTGAGAGAGTGGTCTGCTATCCCTTTGACGGAATTTGGTTCGATTTGGGTCGAATAGAGGACTTCCACCACGTCCAGGACCAGATAGATCATCTGAAAAACAGTATTCCTTTTTTCGCATGATTCGGGGTGCCGTGAGCCGTACCTGCGCACGGTAGGCAATGCGCCGAGCTCATATCGAACACGAGGCAGATTTAGAGATATTCGACGCATGTTTTTCGTCCGCAGAGGTCAAAAGGGGCTTTTCAATGCTGAAGCGATGTATTGATATTGTGGTGGGTTTGACGGGACTGATTGTGGCTGCGCCCATCATGCTGGTGATAGCAGGTATTCTGAAGTTTGAATCCAAAGGACCCATCATTTATAGATGCAGGCGCATCGGAAGATGCGGTCAAAGCTTTGACATGCTGAAATTTCGTAGCATGCTGGCAAACGCGGACAGTATCGATTGCAAACTGTGTATAAATTCCGACGTGCGGGTAACCACGTTCGGAAGCTTTCTCAGACGAACGAAACTAAATGAATTGCCACAACTGTTTAATGTGATAAAGGGCGACATGAGCCTTGTGGGTCCGAGGCCGGAAGACCCTAAATTCATGACTCACTACTCGGACAAGTGGGATGTCGTCCTTCAGGTCAGACCCGGAATCATGGGGCCCAATCAGATTTTACACCGTAACGAAGAAGACCTGTTCCCGCCGGAACGCGACCCGGAGAAATTCTATATCGAGTCCATATTGCCGGAAAAGTTGGACCGCGACGTGGATTACGTCCTCACGAGAAACATGTGGCGAGACTTGGCACTTCTGACCACGGGAGTATACGTTTCAATATTCAGGGGAGAATTCTGGTCGCGAATCTGGAGTCACCCGGACTTGCTCTGGCAAATCACCCTGGACACCACGCTGTCTCTCGGCGCATATGTCGCCGCGTGTTTCTTGCGGTTTGAAACATTGGATTTTGAACAAGGGTTTTGGATCAATCTTCTTATCATTGTGGTGGTGAACCCCATCGTATTCGGGACAATGGGCTTGTATCGCCGAAGTCCACGGTTCTTCTCGGTGCCAGACTTGTTCATGGTGGCCAAAGTGGTGGCTGTTGCCGGGGTCGTCCAGATAATAGGCAACGCGTTTTTTGTCCCGCTCCGGGAACATTCCCGCG
>DATHCX010000186.1:0-21165 GCA_035319325.1 Desulfomonilaceae bacterium | reverse complement strand
ATACGTTGGGTGCGGTTCTGGGCGTCTTTTTAAGCGGCTTTGTCACCATCGGCACGTTCGGAGAGTGGGCAACCATCTACATAGGGGTTGCAATCAACATGGTAGTGGCTGCCATTGCGTATTCAGTATACGTAATGGATCGAAAAATACGTGAGGTGCCCGTCACCGACAAGCACACTTCGGACATCCGTACGAAAACAATTTCACCCTATACAGACGGCGTGAGGACTGTTGTCCTCGTCGCATTCTGCATTAGCGGATTCACTGCTTTGGCCTATGAAGTCATTTGGACCCGGCAACTCATCCTGTTCTTGATGACGTCCATATACGCTTTCTCAGGTATGCTTGCAATATTTCTGACAGGAATCGCCTTGGGGAGTCTGTCCATGACTAGAATGGCAGACAGGCGTCTAGTCAGCTGCAGTGCATCCGGGCCTCACTATTACGGCAGCTGAACTTGTTCCGGAAACGTTCGAGTGCTTCAGATATTTCCATCCTGGATTTCAAGACGTCTTAGAAAAGGATAGTGTCCGCCTCGTCTCGAACGATGGCCGGAATCACCTGCTGCTGTTTTCGAAAAAATACGATGTCATCTCCGTGGATCCCGCTCCCCCCATATGGAGCGCCGGAACCGTGAACCTCTACACAAAGGAGTTCTTTCAACTTTGCAAAGACAACCTGACTCCCCAAGGTGTCATGTGTCTTTGGTTTCCCGGAGGTCGTCCAGAAGACGAACGAGCCATTTTCAGAACCTTCCGCGAAGTGTTTCCGGAGATAACCGTCTGGAAAGGCCCTCACAATTGGGGATTCTACTGTGTTGGCACGACCGAAAAAATGCCCTGGATCGACTTCAAGCAGAATGTGGAAAATGCCTTCAAGCAGCCTGCCATCGTGCAGGACCTGGGTGAATACGACACTTCCTGCTTGACCCCGGATCAGGTCTATCGTTTGCAGGTGGACAGGACTCAGGTGGATGATTTCAGCTCACGTGGAGCTCTGATTACTGACGACTACCCATTCACCGAATTCTTTCTTTGGCGGCAGTTGCTTAAGTAGCGCAGAGTTCCTGTCTTATGCCCATGGGCTCTCAGAGAGATGGGATGGGGTTCTCGTTTGATCGCGCATTCCTAATGCGCAGCACTCTATTTCGATCGCTCCAGCGATTCCCCTTTCTCCGATGGGCCTTCCATGATGAGGACAGGACGATGGGCAGTCCTTAAAACGCTCCTGGCAACGCTACCCATGACAAGGTCTTTCACGCCGGTCCGACCATGGGTTCCTACTACGATCAAGTCTACAGATTCTTCTTGCGCCAAGGCAACAATCTCCTGAGGTGTATTACCCGTTCGGCAATAGGTCTTCACATCCTGCACCAGCTGGGCACAGTCCTTCACCATCAACTGAAGCTTCTCTTTGGCTGAACGTTCGACGTTCTCGAGGAGTTCACGCAATTTTTCGGCCCAATCCACATGGCCGGGAAAATCTTTGTAATCGATGACGTGGAGAATGGAAAGTTGTGCTCCAAAGGCTTTAGCGTAGTCCAACGCCAGTTTCCAAGCGGGCTGGCTGTTCTCTGAAAAATCGGTGCAAAAGAGAATTTTCTTTGGAACCATGGCTCAGACCTCCTTCTGATAAGGCACGTGAAGGACAATTTGCCATCAGGGGGTCGCACCTTTGTGGTAGGTGCCTTCCCGGACCCTGTTCCTATGATAGAAACGCTCGACATTTTGTGTCAAGCTCTCTTTTTGTACGTTGTGGAGCAAGAATATACGGACTGCGGTGATCAAGCGAAAACTACTGATTGGTGAGACCTTCCTTGTGAAGACCTTCCCCGTTTCGCTTCTTTGAAAACGCAGGGAGTATGATACGGATTCGCTTTTTTACAGGTAACTCGATTCTGGGCACAGGCTGGGGGCACTCCTTCGCTGCGGACGACGCAGAGCCGTCTCATCACTTCGCTCAGGAGAGCCCCCAGCCTTGCAATCTCATAGTTCTAATTGGGAATGCGTATGAGTTCTCCATGGCCGAGAAACTACGCATACTTTTCCGCTCAACGTGAATGACACTCTGTTTCTGGCCTCTAAACCATGGCCTTGCAGACTACTCTTCCACGCTATATCCCAAGGTGTTCATATAGTGTTTCAAAGAATACCGGGAAATCCCCAGCAGTTTGGCCGCGCCTTGTCTGCTGCCTCCGGACCGTCGCAGTGCCTCATTGATGAGAAACCGTTTCAGGCCCTGGGTTATTTCATTCAGAGACTGATCACTCGGAAACGAGATTGTGAGAGATGCCTTCTTGTTCTCCTCAAAATTCAGATGTCCATTGGCGCGGAGTGCCAGGCTTGGGAGAGTTATTGAGTCATGTGAAAGAATTAAGGCTCGTTCCAGCACATTTCGAAGTTCCCGTACGTTGCCGGGCCAGTGGTACCTCTTGAGCGCTTCTATCGCTGCCGGATCAATAGACGGCATTTCATGAATTTCCAACTCCGTGCGAAGTCTTGATAAAATCTCTTGCACAAGGATGGGGATGTCTTCCTGCCTCTCTCGAAGCGGAGGAACGGCTATGGACATTACATCGAGGCGGTAAAAGAGGTCTTTTCTGAATCTGCCTTCTTCCACCTCTTTCTGCAAGTCTCGGTTGGTGGCGGCAATGAGCCTGGCGTTGACCGAGATTTCTTTCTCGCCGCCTACCCGGGTAAGCTTCTTCGTATCCAGGAAAGTCAGCAATTTCGCCTGCAACGGGAGCGAGAGTTCTCCGATTTCATTCAACAGGAGCGTCCCGCCTTCGGCCAATTCCAGAAGCCCTCGCTTTCTGGTGTGTGCTCCGGTGAAAGCGCCGCGCTCGTGGCCGAAAAGTTCCGATTCAGCCAGTTCTTTGGATATGGCAGCACAATTGACCGAGAAATAGGGTCCGTCCGCGCGGTGCGAACGGTCATGAATGTACCTGGCGAGGTGGTCTTTGCCGCTGCCGCTTTCGCCCAAGAGCAAGACGATAATATCCGTTTTTGCGGCCAGCATCGCACTTTTGAGAGTGGATTGCATAGATGTGGAAGGGCATTCCCCTGTTGTATCAGGAGCAACTTCGATGCCCCGTCTTTCGCTTATATCTCTGGACATACAAAGAATGCTTACAATCTCGCCTGAATCGTTTCTCAAGGGAACCTGCGTATCAAGAAACGTCCTGGGTGTGCCGTGAACCTTCCTGGTATGCTCCGCCTCTATCGATTCTCCTTGCAGGACGCGTAAATCCGCCTCTCTTGAATGTTTCGAACCATCCTCGCCAAACAGGTCTTCGTATCTCCGACCGATAATTTCCGATGCGGGAAGACCAAACAGTTTTTCCACTGCAGGATTTACGTTTATGTATTTCGAAGATCGGTCCTTGACGAAAATATAGTCTTCCGCCCCCTCGAAAATTGCCCGGAAGCGCTGCTCACTCAGCCGCAAAGCCTGTTCCGCCTTCTTTTGATCCGTGAGAAGCCGGCATCGCTCAATGGCATAGTTGATGGAACGTGACAGATAATACGAGTCAAATTTGGATTTGAGGATGTAGTCCTGCGCCCCTTTTCGTACTGCCTCCATTGCCAGAGTCTCATCGTCGAGACCGGAGAGTACCACGATGGGAAGGGTAGGAGCGACATCGCGGACCTCCTCGAATGTCTCGAGTCCCTGGCTGTCGGGCAACCCCAGGTCCAGCACCACTACATGGTAATCTTCTTTTTCAAGACGTTCTCTGGCTTCTGCCAAAATCTCTACGTGAGAAACAACGAAATGAGTGCCTTTTGCCTCTTCCAAAGCCTCCTTGAGACAAAGTACGTCCACAAAATTATCTTCAACAAGCAAGAGCCGAACGGTTTCCATACCGACTTGACCTCTTCTGGGGTTTCTTATTTTTTTGGCAGCCTCACCAGCGTGAACCAGAACTCCCCGACGCATTCCAAAGCCTTGACAAATTGTTCCATATCAACGGGTTTGGTGATGAAGCAATTGGCCTGCAGTTCGTAACTTCTCCAAACGTCCTCCGGGTTTTCCGAAGTCGTCAGGACGATGACAGGAATATATCGCAGGGACTCATCTCCTTTGATTTCGGCCAAGACTTCCCGCCCATCTTTTTTGGGCAGATTCAAATCCAAGAGAATGATTTCCGGTGAAGGCGCAGAACTATATTTGCCTCGTTTGAACAAGAAGTCCATTGCTTCTTCACCGTCTTCGGCCACGTGCAGATTATTGCACACCCTGCCGCCGTTGAGGGCTTCCCGGGTCATCATGACATCCACTGGGTTATCTTCCACCAAGAGTATCTCTGCTGGTTGAACTTTGGTCCCGGGAGCCATCATATCTGAATCCCCCTGTCTGAAATGGTAAAACAAAAGGTCGTGGCTGCCCCTGGTTCGGACTCAGCCCAAATCTTCCGCCCGTGATGTTCTACAACTTCTTGGCAATAGCAAGACCCATCCCCGTGCCGTCGTATCGGGATCTTGTGTAACCGCTGAAAGATCACGAAGATTCGATCGATATCCTCAGATTGTATCTTCTCCATATTTAACAGGAGATGAAGGTAATAGTCCGAACTCGTGTTATTGACCAACCCAACACGCTTGTTTCTGAGGTCTGATAGCTGCGTGATGCCGCGATCGCTCCTTGCCACCAGTTGTTGACCTTGAGCCTGGCAAAGAACGAAAATAATTCTGAAATCAGCGTGTTCAAGGCCATGACGAACCGCAGCGAATTCTGTGGCCGTAGCGAGACCCAGTTTGCCCGCGAAGAGGTCTCTAATTGCCGGGTGACCGGATTCATATAACCTGAAGTCTATATCGAGATGTTGTTGGGCAAAGTATCCTTTTGCTTTAGCCACCCAGATCAGGGATGAAAGGGTAATTGCAGAAGTACCCAAAGTGAGGCTTTCCAGCGGACCGTCAGGGGGCTTTTTTGATTTTGAGGAATCACAGCCGGTACACACGATCAGACCGATCACGAATAACACGGCGACAAGAATACGGAGCTTCACTTTATGAATTTCCCTTCCAGGCAATTTGTCGACCGCAGCCATAAATCAAGTAGATTATCAAGTAAATAGTATCCGTTCAGTGTAACGCTTCAGTTACGGACGGGAAAAGGCTGTCATTGCGAGCGCAGCGAAGCAATCTCTGCCTTTAAATATCGAGATTGCTTCGTCGTTTCACTCCTCGCAATGACAGAGGTTAGGCACTTCCCCCGAGTAACTGAATGATTACGGTAAATCCGGACTATTACTTGAATCTTCCTCAAAGTCATCCCGTAACACCTGACAGACGGCCTATGCTCCTGTCGGGGCAGCCTCCGGACAACGTTTCTCAAATGAATGAAGCCCAATAACCAGGTGGGCAGCACCACCTCGAGATCCTGATAGTATCGGTCTCCAGCGCGTGCAACGAGTGCGCGAAGACCGTTCCCGCGTTCACCGTGAACCCACACACGTATTCTTGCCGCTGCGGCTGCAATGGGTGAGGCAACCGGTCACAAAAATAATCCCTGGGCCTGGAAATAAAACTCCATTGTCGTGCCACAGGGGCCTATCAGGTATAATTGTCGTCCACGCGCCCACAATGAGCGATTTGCCCCATGTTGACTTTACCCTGACCGCCCGCCCCGGTCAACCGCAATCTTGTGCATGGCGTATCCGCGCGGTTGCGGGGGAAAGGGCGTCATTGCTGAGCGCAGTGAAGCAAGCTTTGTCTCTAAGTATCGAAATTGCTTCGCAGTTTCACTCATCGCGCTGGCAGAGGTCAGGCATTTCCCCCGGTGCACTGAATGATTGTGGCAGGGTCTCTTGTCGAACAGCACCTGGTATTATTGACGAAGGCCGACTCTGCCGGTGCAGGCGGATCCGATCCCAAAGGATCAAAAAGGATCAGAAAGAAGTTGACACAGGGTCCGATATATTTGAAAATGATTTTCATTAACACTGGAGGTCTGTACCATGGCCTCTGACCAATCCCAAATAAAGGCCCTTTGGCGCAAAATTCTGCAGGGGCGGGGACACCGCATGACAGAAGGCCGGGAAGTCGTGGCAGGTGTTCTGGCCCGCGCTGCAATGGGGGAACACCTGAGCGCCGAAGACATATTCCTCAAGGCACACGGCGAAAACCCCTCCATCGGACTGACGTCCGTCTATCGCACCCTGGATCTTCTGGTGCATCTCGGCCTCATCCACAAATTCGACTTCGGAGACGGCAGGGCCCGATACGAAATGGCAGAAGGCTCGCGGGTCGGAAAGCATCACCACCACCTCGTATGCACGGGATGTAGCACGATCGTCGACTATGACGACTTCATCGATGAAGAATTGAAACTTCTCAAGAAGACTGAAGAAGGGCTGTCTCTAAAGTTCGGATTCAAAATCACGGGGCATATCGTGCAATTTCACGGGCTGTGTTCTCAGTGCAGCGCGAGTGAGAGGGAACACGCATGAGCGTCGACGCTGTGACGCAAGCGGTGGGATTGATCAATCACGTATGGCTCGCGATTCTGGGTGATGAACACCACCGTGAGTTCGTGGGGGTCCGTTACGTAGGTCACGGCTGGGATGACGATCCCTATTGGCTGCTCTGGTTTCAAAAACGGCCGGGTGTCTACAGGCTCGAATTGAAGGGGGCCGTTCCCCAGAAAGAATATGACTGGCTGGCAGACTTTCTGATCAAGTATTTTCCCGCGAGGACCGAACCGGCTTTTCACGGGCTGTCCGCTCTGGAAAAACTGCTTCGGGATAGCGAAGTCTTCGATACTCGGCCCGGCGATGGTTCTGGAGGCTGCCCCTGCCACGCCATCGATCACGAGCACGCAAGACGGCGATTCGAAGACCTTGCGGACGGGTGCGGCGTTCCTCAGAAAGGGCATGCTACAGATATTCCACCTGATTTTTTCTTTGCAGGTCACCTTTCCCTTGCTCACCGGGCAGATGCCGGCACGGTCATCACGGCAAAAAGCCAAACGTACTGGCGTGTGGAAATGAGTGAGGATTACAGAGTCCTCGGAGAGGACGGAACATTTATCACGCTCCTGGAAAAGGGCTCGGTCGACAGAAACTTTCCGGGGTTGGACCTAACGTCTTTCCTGTATCGGCGCTTCATTGCCGGCTGGTCACGTTCCTGCGATGCGAGTAGTCAAACCGAGTGCCGATGGGAAGGAGACGGGTTCTTCTTTCGGAGCGACGGTCTCACGCTCGACTGCAAAACCTGCAGTCAAATCAGGCGAGTTATCCTCCAGACAACCATAGTAACCAAACCCGGCGTTCGCCTCATGCCTCCCGTGGATGACGATAAGGAAGGCATGAAACAAGAATGCTGAGAAAGGAGTTCTGATCCATGGAGAACGAGAATGACCGCAAGACAGACGGAGACTCCGAAAAGTCCAAAGGCTTCGGTCTCGGAGTCCTCCTCGGAGTCGTGGTCGGGATCGGGCTTTTTCTAATGACCGTTCAGATACTGTATTGGGCGAAGTAGGCAAGGAGGTTGCCACCATGGCGGGAGATTTCACAAGACGATCATTCATAAGGGGCATGGCCGTGGGAGCCCTCACGGGCTACTTCGGGGCTGCCGGACTCTCTTCCACAGTATTCAAGAACAAGCTTCTGCCTGCAGAGAAACTCAATCAGGTTGACATCGGGGAGCTGCAGGCTTTGAAGATTAAAGTCGTATCCGAGACAAGCTGGTATGACAACAACGTGTTTTTGAACGATGTCAAAGGGGCCGGCGGACTCCTGGTCAACCAGTACGAGATCCCGTGGACAATCGAAGGGGTCAAGTCAGGCTACAAAGGAAGCAACCTCGGCGGATTCTCGACATACATCGAAGCGACCCTTCTGGATGGCAAGGTCGTCAAGATCCACTTCGATACGGGATGGAATCCGGAGTGGATGGAAAAGCGTTTCCGGGAAGAGGGGGTGGCGGAGAAACTGGCCAAGAAGGAAATCGATTTCATGGTCGTCAGCCACGAGCACATTGACCACTTCTATGGGATAGAGGCGACCACGAAATTCTATCCCGACATACCCATCTACCTTCCCAAGGGATTCTACCAGGAGGGGTTCGATCTCCTCAAGGGGAAGTCGTTTCCGAAGGCGAACGTGAAGAATGACCACCCTCACACGGGAAAGGTTACCGTTCTCGATTCGAGCAAGGTCAACATTCTGTACCCCGGAATAGCTCTGATGACATTTGACGTGCCCATCATCCTGAGGGTGTTCGGTGAGCAGTCGTTCGTCTTTAACGTGAAGGACAAGGGATTGGTCCTCGTGACCGGTTGCTGTCATCAGGGAGTGATCAGCTACATGGAGGCTGTGCGCAAGAATATCAAAGGTGGGGAGAAGATTTTTGCCGTGCAGGGCGGGCTCCACATTTCGCCTTTCGAGGATTGGGACCCGCAGTACGACGACCTTATCCTCGCGTTCAACAAGTATGGTGTTCAAAAGATTGGCTGCAACCATTGCACCGGTTTCATTACGGCCGAGAAAATGCTCAAGGCGGGGCTTCCCGTTGTGAAGGGAACGGCTCGGAACATGAGCAAGCGAGACATATACCTCGGAAACGGCGATGAACTGCTGTTTGCTTAACAATGGGGAGGTTGATGCAATGACACACGATGTTCTGGACAGGCTCTGGCTGGAGGACAGGACATTCACCGATCTCATCAAACAGCCGTTCATGCGAGGTGTGGTGAACGTCCTCTTGGCTTTCGTCGTTTTCATGGGGCTCTGGTGGGTATTCATGGATCCCCGCGGCTACCTTCGCTGGTATACGCCGCAGTACGGGTACATGTATATCCGATGGCTTCTGATTGTCGCGATATGGCAGGCGTACATCTTCAACTTCTGGCCGTTCAGGCCCGAATGGATGAACAGGGCACACCCTCTGATGAAAGGCGTCATCCTCGTCGGGCTGAATTTTGCCATCACGGGGTTACTCATCTGGGTTTTCTATTACGGAATATTCGGCAAATTTTCGATTCCCTACTTCAGCTGGCACGAGCTCCGAAAGACGGGCCTCTCGGACTTCTTTTCCAGAGAGTACTCGTCTTTGGCCATTCTCATGATGGCTGCCATAGCATCGTGGCTGAGCCCCATATGGCCGTCGGCCTTCGAGAACTATCCTTGGCACAAAGTTAACCAGCCTGCAAAGGGATTGACCGTGTTTGCCGTAACCTTCCTTTTCACCACCTATGCCTATTTGATCTTCATGCACCCTCATTACCGGGTCCTCTTTTATCCCTGGCAGGAATACACAGCATCCTTCCCGTGGTGGTACGAGGAGTTTAAGACCTTGAGCGGGAACTTCAACGTGGGATGGATCATGTGCGCCACCGTATCAGTATGGCTGACGGAAACGATTCTGGAACGTTACCCGTTCCGTCTGGTCAAAACCCAACCATGGCGTGGTATAACCGGATTCGTCTTCATCCTGGGTCTGGCTTGGATTTTCTTTTTCACCTTCGTGTTCATGCAGGATGTGGTGTGGGGAGTTTCCGTAGAAGGCGCGAAGCGCCTCATGGCCCCCGATTGGCGATACCTCCACACCGGAGAACTGGCGGTCATCTTACTGGCAATTGCACTGGGTTTGTATTTCTACTTCGACAACTGGCCCCGAAAATACAGTACGGAAGTCAACATTCTGATTCGCGTGGTAATTACCATTGTGGGAGCAGTCGTCCTCCATTGGGCTTACTATAAGTATAGCCCGCAGTTCCTGGGGACTCAGGCGGGCTATTCGCACCCTCAGCAGTTCCCCATGGCGCCTGTAATCTTGTTCATCAACGTCATGCTCTACCACAACTGGTTCATGGACGGATGGCCCGGTAGACGAATAGCAAAATAAGCCTGTATTCCCGATAGCCTGTTGTTTTCCAGACGACAGGCTATCAGGTCCCACCCATGCGCACGAGATTCACTGCGAGAGTAACTCGTGTCCGGCCTGAGCGAATCGACTTATGGCACGTAAGGCTTCAGTCACTCGGGGGAAGTGCCTAACCTCTGTCATTGCGAGGAGTGAAACGACGAAGCAATCTCGATACTTAAAGGCAGAGATTGCTTCGCTGCGCTCGCAATGACAGCCTTTTCCCGTCCGTAACTGAGGCGTTACTATGGCACGAACCCCGCGGTTGACGAACCTGACTCAATCCCATAGAGTAAAGCATTGAGAATTGAATGAAAGTAGCGGTCCAGGCTGAAGTGTGCCTTGGACTGGACTACCTGCTATGGAGTCGCTTTTTTACGGGAAACTCGATTCCGGGCACAGGCTGGGGGCACTCCTTCGCTGCGGACCACGCAGAGCCGTCTCATCACTTCGCTCAGCAGAGCCCCCGGCCCTGGAATCTCATAAATCTTGTGGCGAATGCGTATCATACGAATACGCTTTCAAAAAAGTAAGATTGGGGGGACCCTCTTTATAAAGAGCGTCGCGGTCAAACCCCCTCCCAGAAACTTCTATCATGCGCCGGCATCTGCATGTCCGTTCAGGAAATGCAGATGCCGGCGAGTGCTAACAGTTCTTGAGGTGGGGTTCGGGGAGGAACGTCTTACAAGAAGTTCCTCCCCGATTTCACCCATTTGAAAACGCATTGGTATAAGAATTGAATGAAGGTGGCGGTCCAGGCTGTGTTGAGGCTTGGACTGGACTTCCGGAACACATTGGCCTTGCTCACGTTGCAGTACCTGGGCATCGGAATTGACTACATGATCGAAAAGGGGGCTTATTATGAATGGTATCACTGGAGAATCCGCCAGCCGCAGAGAATTCCTTAAGAAAACGGGCCTTTTTCTCACCACTGCCACCGTGATCTGTCCCGCCGGCCATCTGGCCCAGGCAGAGGAGAAAGCAAAGGAGCAGCAAGGCGAAAAGGTGTCCCCACCGGAAGACCTGATGCGCGAGCACGGGGTGCTTCGGCGTATTCTGCTCATCTATGAGGACATTCAAGCTCGCCTCAACAGTGCAAGAGAATTTCCTCCCGAAGTGCTTACCAAGTCCGCCGGGATCATTCGCAGATTCATCGAAGAGTATCATGAGAAACTTGAGGAGGACTATCTATTCCCTCGGTTTGAGAAGGCCGGCAAACTCGTTGAGCTGGTAAAAGTTCTGAAGGAGCAACACAAAGCGGGCCGTCTTCTGACCGAATATATCAAGACATCCGCCTCGGCTGCCACAGTGAAAGACGCTGGCAAGCGAAAGGAATTGGCGGAGAAGATCCATCTCTTTACTAGAATGTACCGTCCTCATGCATCACGTGAAGACACGATCCTTTTCCCTGCGCTTCGCTCTATCGTATCGGCCGAGGAATTTGATTCTCTGGGCGAAGAGTTTGAGGACAAGGAGGTGGCACTGTTTGGCGAGAGCGGCTTCGAGAAGGTCGTTGGAGAAGTGGCTGATTTGGAAAAGCCTCTGGGCATCTACGAATTAGCCCAATTTACGCCGCCCAAATGAGAAAGCCGGAGTCACCATGAGAACCAAAGATGTCGCGTGGCTGGTTCTGCTGGTTGTGGCAGTTTTCCTTATTATTTTGCTCAAGCATCTTCCTTATCTTCCTGGAGATGTCAGCCTTACCCGGCTTGTACAGTCTGTGCTGCCCGAATCCAAACGTTGGGCTCAGGTGTTGTCTTCGACAGCCGAAACGCCCTGGATTTTCATCATCGTTGCCGTCACGTTCTTTCTTTCCTGGATGATTGCGGGATGGCGTGCGGGGTTACTGTCTCTGGTCAGTATCATCGGCCTCTGGTTGATGGGAAAGTGGCTTGGTCCGTTTGTCGCCCAACCCCGGCCTTCTCCCGGACTGGTACAGGTTACAGGATCACTTTCCGGTTCCGCATTTCCGTCCATCTTTGCTATTAATTACATATCGACACTGGGATTCCTTGCTGTTCTGGCGGCAGTCAAGTCCTCGGGAAAGCTGAGATGGGCTGTGTTGATCATTTGCTCTTCGCTTCTCCTCGCCGGATGGATCGCCAGGGTTGAGCTTGCGGCTCACTGGCCGTCGGACGTGGGAGTATCATACCTGATTGGGCTTCTGTGGGTTACGTTGCTGATCCGTTTCATTTGAGGAGATTTCCGGAATTATAGCAGTTCCCGAGAATTCTGTCGGATTAGTTGATGACGTTCTCCCACATTCCGACCAGCCGATCGCGTCATTGCAAGGAGTGGAACGAAGAAGCAATCTCGCTTTGGCGGAGGAGATTGCTTCGGGCTTCGCCCTCGTAATGACCGTCTTTCAATCTCTTCGCGCAATCCAAATCGGTGGTACTTATGAGACTCCCTGTACCTCCGGTTCAGGTATCTATTGACTCATGACGAGCCACGGGTATATCCTCCGCTCCCAATAAGACTAAGGTTTATAGCAGTTGCCAAAAGAAATGTCCGATCGGTAGGCGCCCTATCAGGGGGCTGCCCTCACTCCGGACAACGCAAGGCCGTTAAACCTTCGTTGGACAGCCCTCTGACAGGGCGGTAGAAACGGTCAAAACTTTTGGCACTGGCTATAATTCTTACCGAGAAAGCGAACTATGAAGTGTTGTGTGTCGGGGAACCACTTCGCGGAGCAAACCGATAAATGAAGTTTACAATCTTACTCCTCATCAACGCGACCCTTGTGGGTTTCTTCCTGTTTCTGCTACGGAAGCCCGGATTACTCACCACCTATTTTAATGGACGTTTCTGGCTCACCTGGCTCGGAGTGGGGGTAATCACTCTGATGGATGAGCTGACCTCTGTATTCTACGCCCCGGCTGAGGCTTTTCGGTTCATCGGTCCGGCTGCGATATTCTTTATTGCGCTGACATCCATCCTCATCCGCTTTTTCAGTTCGCGTCTGGTAGAAATTGCCGAAATCCTGGAACATCACAAGCTGTTTGGCGGTGGCGTCTATTCTTTCTCCTACCTGGTCCTGGGCCCCATGGTTTCCTTTGTGGCCGTTTCATCAATTATGGTGGATTACATCCTGACAGCTTGCATATCGGCCATAAGCGCCATAGAAAACGCAACTTCATTTTTTGCACTGTCTCAAATCTGGAAGATGGTGACAGCCATTGTTATTGTTTGGGCAATTGCCGGTCTGAATATCTTGGGTATCCGTGAGAACGTCCGTCTCACGTACGGAGTCTTCATCTTTGCAGCATTCGTTTTTATGAATTTGATCGTGTCGGGCTTCCTGGGGCTGGATCATGATTCGTTGATTCGGATGAAAGATTCAGTCGCCGGAGCCGCAAAACATTTGGAGAGCGGCTCCTGGTCTCAAGGCTACGGTGTTTTCATAGCGTCCGTGGCCAGTTGCGTCCTCGCGTACTCCGGCGTGGAGTCCGTGCTTCAGACAGCAGGATTTGTCCGTTCATGGCGAGACATCTCGAAGTCCTATCTGTTCCTGGCACTCACTGTAGGCATTATCACCCCGGTAGTAGCGGCTCTGGCTCTATCCGCTCCCATCGATTTCAAAGCCCATGAAGGCGATCTTATCACTCATTACGCTACTATGCTCAACGGAGTGCCATTCGGGATTGCCGTTGCCTTCTTAGCCAGCATCACCCTTATCATGGCGGTCAACACGGCGTTTGTGGCATCAAGCGAACTGATGGAGCGGGTGGCGGAACGGTACGGCTTCGCCTGGTTCATCGCAACCAACCGCAGGCAGTCTTTGTACCGGATTCATATCATAAACGCCATTTCGTTCTCGCTCATCATTATAATCACCGGGGGCAGCCAGATGATTCTGGCAGACATGTACGCTCTCGGGCTGCTGGCCTGTTTCACCATCAATTTGGCTTCTCTCATCATTTATCGGTACTCCAAGGGGACCAAGGAGGTAATCCACTACTTCACGAACCGTGTCGGTACTGTTCTTTTATTTCTGATATTCTTGAGTTGCTTCGTCTTCCTGGCCTGGATGAAACCGCACGGAACTGAGTTGTGGGCTATAGTCACGGGTATAGTCCTCTTCGGCGGACTGATGGTGGCGCGAAAAAGGGCCCCGGAGATCAAGGCGATTGCCGAGACCGACAGTCACATGGAGATGATTCTTTTTATCAGCGAATCATCCGAAAAAGACCTTCACATAATCTTTCGCAGGCCCAGAGAAGAATCTCTGGACCACACCAAAAAGAATGAGGCATACGTCACTTTTTACAATCCGCGACAGGGGGTTCCCCCAAAATTGGCTCTTAATCATTTCAGGTTTGCCACGAGTGCAAGAACGCTTTACCAGGAAATGATCGGATTATTGAAGGTAGTCGAATATGAGCTGGTCGGCCGGACAGTCGTAATCCACTTCGGTTGGCCTCTGTCCTCCTGGTTGGATCGCATGGCGATTGGAGTCATGGTGTTTAACGTCATGCGCCTGCCTCGACGGTTCCCACGATTTGATTTTCATATTGATTATTCGGGGAAAGAATCCGTCAAATAGACCGGACGGCAAACTGATGAACCCTTTCATGGGAACATGATCAGTTCGGATGCTATAGGGTTTCTCACAAATATGGCCCGCGTTAATTACGCGAAAAAATTTGAAGATTGTCGTTGCGGGGGCAAAGCCCGAGGCAATCTCCAACTGACCAAAACCCAGATTGCTTCGTCGTTCCACTCCTCGCAATGACATGATTGGAATACAGGCCTACGGGCAAAACCCAGAATTCTGGGAGAATCCGACACAAGTTTCGAAAACTATGATATTTCTCCTGTTCTCGGGTTCAGGCCCATGATAGGAGTTTCCGGGAGGAAGTTTGGGCGGGATACTCTGTCCAAAGGGGGCTCCCCCAATCTTACTTTTTTGAAAGCGTACGTATATTGTAAGAAGGTATTCTGCGGTGGACCTACCTTCGGCCTCCGTCACAAAATATACGGAACTCGGTTCCTTCCGCACTGGTTATTTGAACCGTTCCATTCAGTTGTCGGGAAAAAATGTTCACCAGTCTCATGCCGAATGTCTTGGGCGTGGAATAATCGAAGTCATGCGGTAATCCTATGCCATTATCTCTTACAGTCAATTCAAACCCGCTTTCTCCTACTGCCTGCAAAGAAATCGTGATTTCCCCTTCTCCTCTGTCGGGAAAACCGTGTTGAAGCGAGTTCAGGACCACCTCGGTCAGAATGATTCCCAGAGGGATGATGATCTCAAGGTCCAGGAGAATGTCCTGCACTACTTTATTGAGCGTAATGCGGGTCCCCAAAGTTTTTGACGAAATTACCAGGTGATCCACCAGGCTGCCGACATACTCGCTCATTCCAACGGCTCTCAAATCTTCCGCCTGGTAGAGTTTCTCGTGAGCCACAGCCATGGCTTGAATTAGGTAATCCGCGTCCATAAACATTTTCTGGTGGAAATCGTCTGCGGCATACCGGGATTGGAGACGCAGCAGACTGCTCACGATGGCCAGATTATTTTTTACACGATGATGAATTTCTCTGAGCAAAAGGTCTTTTTCACAGAGAGATGCTTTGATCCTGTCCTGAGCGTCTTTCATTTTCAGCAAGGAGGCCAGGCGCACCCGGAGTTCCAACATATCGATGGGCTTGCTGATGAAATCGTTCGCGCCGGATTCCACTGCACGCAGGCGATCGTGTTTGCTGTCGAGAATTGTCACCATGATGATCGGGATATCTCCGAAAACGGTTTCATTACGAATAGCGGCAGCGACGTGGAAGCCGTCCATGTCAGGCATCATGACGTCAAGGAGCACCAGATCTATGCTGGAATCAAGCTTTTTCAGTGCTTCCGTCCCGCTGAAAGCCGGTTCAGCGTCATGGCCCAATACTTCCAGCATATTCCTGAGAAGCGTTATATTCTTGCGATCATCATCAACAATAAGAATGCGATGTCGTTTCATTTCCGATTTTCCGCTTTACGAGCCTGAATTGCTGCCTAGTTTGGTCGAATTGATTACCAATGCCGGAAAAGAAGTCCTTCCAATTGCTGTAAAATATATCAAACTCTTCCGGCCGATTCATATGTGCCAATTCAGCGGGTGGCTACTCCAGTATTCATAGACCTCCTTTATCCGTACAGTATACAGGAGGCCTCTGAAGCAGAAAGATATTATTCAATGTGACTAATTTCCACAGTAAAAAATACCGGTCAACACTTGTTGAAGTCAAAGGATTTCTTCCGGTTTAGTGAAAATGACGGTGGTGGCCCTGTAATCTATGCATACCGCCGGTCCACAACCTCACCCTGGCGAGCCCCGGACCCGGATCCGGGGCGGCCACGGGAGTTCAAGGCGTATCAGCGCTTGGGAGTGTGTTTCGAATGCGGAGGGGCTGGATCTTTCGATAGCGTCCCTCCGGGCTCCCCCTCGTTTCGGGAAGTACAGTACCGCGTCGCACCCATGAGTGTTCGATCCTGGCTGCTCGCTGCCTTCCTCTATTCCAAAGTGGCCCCGACGTAAATCGTTGCGGAATCCCGCTGGATCTTCAATCGGATAATACCGTTCTTCTTGGCTTCAGCCACATCTTTGCTGAATCCCGCCACATCGGCCACCGGCTTTCCGTCTGCGTCCAGGATAACATCGCCGGCTTTGAGTCCGATCCGGGCACCCTGGCCGTCCGGGCTCACCTCTTTGATTCTGATGCCTTCACCCGGTTTCAGTCCCAGTTGGGACGCGGCTTCTGGAGACAGGGCTTCGAGTGTAACACCGAATTCCTTCGATACTTCAGGTGTTGCGGCCTGACCAACGGCGGCTGCGGCTTTGGCCGTGCGCTCCGATATGGAAACATCCACATCAATGGTTTTCTTATCGCGGAAGATTTTCAGTTTTGCCGCATGTCCGGGCTCAGTCTGGCCTACGAGGTTTTTCAGCTCTGCAGCGCCGGAAATGGGCTTGTTGTTGAATTCCACGATTATGTCACCCGGCTTGATTCCAGCTTTCTCGGCAGGGCTTCCAGGAACCACCTGGGCCACCAGGGCACCGTTCACATCGGTCTTTCCAAAGGACTTGGCCAATGATTCATTGAGGTCCTGGATGTTTACTCCCAAAAGGCCCCGCTTCACCTTGCCGTATTTCGTGAGCTCTTCCATAACCAGTTTTGCGGAATTGGATGGTATCGCAAATCCCACGCCCATGTACCCTCCGCTTCGGGTAGCTATGGCAGTGGTTATGCCCACCACCTTTCCCTGAATATTGATGAGGGGACCTCCAGAGTTTCCGGGATTTATTGGCGCGTCAGTCTGGATGAAGTCTTCGTAGTCGATAATGCCCACGTTGGTTCTGCCGGTGGCACTGACGATTCCCGATGTTACCGTTCCGCTCAATCCGAAGGGATTACCGACGGCAATGACGATCTCGCCCACCCGCAGCTTTGAAGAATCGCCCCAGGCGACAGTGGGTAAATCCTTTGCATCAATTTTTATCAAAGCGATGTCGCTTTCCGGATCCGAGCCAAGCAGCTTCGCTTTGTAGTCTTTCTTTCCGGGCAGCGTGACGGTGATTTGCTCCATGTCCTTGACAACATGGGCATTGGTCATGATCAATCCGTCAGAAGATAGAATGAACCCCGAGCCCATCGCGACCTGAGCAGGTCCGCCCGATCTCGGAGGTCTTTTGAACTGCTTGAACATGTCATCGCCAAAAAATTGGTGAAACGGAAAGTTCTTGAAAAACGGCTCCATATCCTCCCCCGCCGATGCAGGGGCCTTCCTGGTGGAGCTGATGTTCACCACGGCAGGGGAGACCTTTTCCGCAATTTGAACATACGCCTGATTCAGGTCTTGTATGACGCTGGCAGGATCTGCCGCAGCGGGAATCGCGGACGCGGCCAGAAATGTGAACACGAACAGAACCGAAACAACAAGTTTCATACAAAGTCTTCCAATCATAAAAGGTTTCTCCTTCTCATGAAGATGGTTATCGTAACGACCCCTCACACCGGGAACGAGCGATAGCCCGCCACGTGCCCTAGAGTGGCGTGACGAGCGGTAGGCCTGTGGTACAGGCCTCAATTCCTTACAGCGCTCTGCTTCAGGGTCCCGTTGACGGCAATCGTTCGAGGTGCAGTCCCACCCCGAGCAGCATGTTCGTGCCGCCAGTGGCGCACGCATGCGGACCCCGGGCAGGAATTCGTTATCCTCACGTACGGCAACAGGGTGTATAAGCTTTTCCCAAAGGAAAGCAACTTCCGGAATACACGGAAACACCATCGGTTCTTTCATAAAAACAGGCCCCTTGTCGGCTGGGGCCATATATGGTGTTGGGCCACTGAATCCATTATTTACTTCTCTTGACACAAAGTTCATGCCGTGCCGTTCTTTAATACCAATGCGATTTCAAATACTTGAAATCGTGGAGGAACTTCTTGTAAGACGATCCTCCACGAACCCCACCTCAAGAACTTTTAGCACTCGCCGGCATCTACATTTCCTCAGAGGAAATGCACATACCGGCGCACGATAGAAGTTTCTGGGAGGGGGTTTGGGGGGTAACTCTTTACAAAGAGGGCCTCCCAATCTTACTTTTTCAAAGCGCATCCGTATGACATCCTCAATGCCTAATTTGGTTAATTCGACCTCTGCGAATGAAGATTGTTCCCACCGCTCAAGGAGAGGGCAATAGACCCACGATACGCGGATAAAGGCCTGAATACCGGCATCGCTCTCTACCCTCGACGCAAAACGCGGGGCCTCCCCATCCGGACATTTCGAAAACGAAAAAATTTTGCGAGTTCCGAACGCGCCCCAATTGCTTTCGTGTCTAGCCGGATCCTGTCGCAATTGCAAAAGTCGGTAATTCTGACGCGTTCAAGCGCTACAAACCGCAAGCGCTCATACATACGGGTCTTTTGCGCAGGTCATACAACAAATCTTTCATACAAAGATCGTAGCAATCCTGTCGGGATAATTGGAAGCCCCCTTCGCCTTCAGGTTTCCGGATCGCGGACATGTTTCTCCTGTCTTCAGCCTTCGCCGTTCCCAGGAGAACTCCAACTATAACTGCGACAGCTGCGGCCCACAGCACCATTCCTAAGACTGTCAATGTGTCCATGCTCGTTCTCCTCACTCTTCCATTCGTCTAGATGCAAATTTTCCGTCAGTGATTCCGATTCGGAGGCCGGAGGCATTCCTTCCCGCCGGCCTGTCAGGCCAGCTTGAACAATAGCGTACAATCCTGGCACGCATTCACCACAAGATTTGTGAGATTCCAGGGCTGGGGGCTCTCCTGAGCCAAGTGATGAGACCAATGCGTTTTCAAGTACTTAAAATCGGGGAGGAACTTCTTGTAACACGTTCCTCCCCGAACCCCACCTCAAGAACTGTTAGCAGTCGTCGGCATCTACATTTCCTCAGCGGAAATGCAGATGCCGGCGCATGATAGAAGTTTCTGGGAGGGGGTTTGACCGCGACACTCTTTACAAAGAGGGTCCCCCCGATCTTACTTTTTTAAAGCGCATTCGTATGAGACGGCTCTGCGTCGTCCGCAGCGAAGGAGTGCCCCAGCCTGTGCCCAGAATCGAGTTACCTGTACAAAAGCAAATCCGTATGAGTATTGCTTTTCGTAAGTTCGGTGCCGGATTTCATGACCAAGAGAGATTGCTTCGTCGCTGCGCTCCTCGCAATGACAGGGCCGACCAGTGTCATTGCCAGCGAAGCGAAGCAATCTGCTCCGGTCATTTCTTTGGCAAACCCTTCTTGTGGGGCGTTCGGCCAGAACCTTGATCGCATGTCGCTGCGAGCGAGCCAGTGGATAGGGATCAACGGGAAACAAGTTTGTTCGCGATCTCCTCAGCCTGGCTTACCAGGTCAGGTCGCTGAGAAACGGAGTCCGGTTGTCTGGGACCATTCATGCGCAACAAATAATTGGGTTCGAACCCGAAACGTTTGAGCCACATTTCGTACCGGGTATGGACGTCGGCATACATGTCAAGGCTAGGCTGGCCTTGAGAAAACACGAACACGGAAGTCTTGCCCGCAGGAACTCGGCTGGTGTAATCCGGATTCAGATAGGAATAAGTGCGATCGAAAAAGAGCTTGAATTGGCCGGATACTTCCCCGAAATAATTGGGGGAAGCTAGAATGACTGCGTCCGCTTCTCTTACCGCGTCCAGAACTGCGCTGAGATCGTCTTTCAGCACGCAACGATCCAACTTCGTCTTGCAAGTTTCGCAAGCCTGACAGCCTCTGAATTGCAGCTTGTTCAGGAGGAACTCCTGCGTTTCCGCTCCCAGTTCTCCGGCCCGCTGAAGAATCGTCCGAGCCAAAGTCGTGCTATTACTCTTGGGCCTTGGACTGCCTAGAATTGCTACGATCTTCATGGAAAACTCCTTGCAGAAAAAGTGATGTCGTCCTCTACGAATTATCTCACAGACAGAATTCATTGCCAAGCATATCGCCCGAAACGGCTCGCCGAAAAGATTCCGTGTCCATTTAGTTACGGGTGGGAAAAGGCTGTCATTGCGACCGCAGCGAAGCGATCTCCGCCTCTTGGTATCGAGATTGCTTCGTCGTTCCACTTCTCGCAATGACAGAGGTTTGGCTCTTCCCCGAGTAACTGATTACAAGGTTCCGGCGATATCGGTTGCCACGGCTCGGTATATCTGTTAAGGCGTTCGTATTCCACAGGAGGGCTCAACCATGCCGGGAAAATTCGTCAGCGAGAGAAATCTGAAGTTCCTGTTGTATGAAGTTTTCGACACGGAATCTCTGACTCGGGCCTCTTATTTTCAGGATCACAATGCAGACACATTCGATCTCGTCCTGGACACGGCGATCAAAATCAGCCGCAGCCTTCTGCTGCCGTATCTCCAGGAAATGGATAAGAATCCTCCTGCGTTCGTGGACGGCAAGGTAAAGGTCCATTCCATGGTGAAGGAGTTTATGAGGCAATGTGGCGACGGTGGCTGGATCTCAGCGGGAGCCCCGTATGATTTCGGCGGACAGCAACTGCCGGTGACGGTAACTGCGGCCTGCCATTTCGTCATGGCCGCTGCGAATTATTCCGCCAGCGTGTACCCGATGCTGAACACGGGGGCAGCTCATCTCATAGAATCCTTCGGTTCGCAGGATCTTGTCCGCACGTACGTTCCCAAATTATACCTCGGCGAGTGGCAGGGTACGATGGCGCTGACTGAGCCACAGGCAGGAAGCTCCCTTTCGGACATCACGACTCAGGCGGAACCTACGGATGGAGGGTACTACCTCATGAGAGGACAGAAAATATTTATTTCTGCCGGG